>JALOLV010000484.1 GCA_025455785.1 Spirosomataceae bacterium
TGTGTTATTAGCTGAGCCGATATTCATCGAAAAACTTTCTTCATAGTTTTGATACCATAGCCATGTTTTACCAACGTCAGAGAAATCATTGAAGTCTGTTAGGGTAATCGAAATAGCATTACTGTTTTGAGCTACACTTAGCGAATTTATCGATTTATTTTTTAAGTTTAAGGCATTCAAATCAAAGTATTGTTGCTTGACTGACTGATGCAGTTTTGAATCAGCAGAAATTCTACCATTTACTGATTCATAAGCAATAACTTTATTTGTTCCAAAACTCTCTTTATATAGACCAAAAATTAAAAAAATCAATAAAAAATAATGTTTCATGGTAAATATTTATGGCTTATTACAACACGTCTAAACTATTCAAAATTTCAAGAGCATCTTCTTCGGCTACTTTGTCCTCATCATCGAATGTGATTGCGATAAAAAAGAAAAACCTTCAAATTCGTTGATTTTTACTTGATGGGCAGCATCGAGTTCTTGGAGTTTCATTGCCTTCGCTCCTTCGATAGCGGCATCGTCGAGGTCTTCGATGGCTACGTTTTCTTCGTGAATCAGCATCGAAAGCTCCATGCCTTCTCCTTTCATTTCAAATTCTTTGGCGGTGTTTTTCTTTACTCTGAAATCGTCTGGAACGGTAATTTGGATATTAAATTGTTTCCATACATAATTCTTTTGGGCAGAAGCATCGAGGGTGCTTAGTATTGAAAAAATGATTAGTAATTTTTTCATGTCTTTCATTTGTTTATTAAAATTTGTGTCAAGAATGTGTATATTTTTTTTGAATATACAAATCAAAGACATAGCAAGTGAATTGTCCTAAATTACAGCGTGGACAAAGTGTGGACATGAGGTTATTTGGCACAAAAATTACTTTTATTCTGCTTTTGCTTGTATTTTTTTATTCAGACGCATTTTTGCCTTTCTAACACTGGCGGGGTCAATATTTAGTAAATTGGCAATTTCTTTCGTAGAGAGATTCATATGAAAATAAGCACACAGCCTGATTTCGTACTGTGTCAGGTTAGGGTGTTCGGCCTGCAATTGCTTAAAAAAATCTGGGTGTACTTGCTCAAAATGTATTCGGAATCTCTCCCAATCGCTTTCTAAATGTAGGTTGTTTTGAATAACCGCTTTGATGTTTCTGATTACTTTCTGCGAAGCAACGGGTAGGTTTTCACCCAAGTGTTGAACACTCGATTTGAGGTCTAATAATAATTCGTTTTTTTGTGAAATGTAGAGTGTATTCGATGCTAACTCACGTTGATTGGCTTCAAGTTTTTCTTGCAAATATTCGTTCTGTGCTTGTTGAAGCGTATTCTGGAAAATCAACTCTTGTGTTTCTAATTGTTTTTGTTTCAATTCTTCACGAATCAACAATACCCGTTGTACCAATGCAATGGCCAAAAATAAGGCTTGGGCAATAATGGCAATTTTAGCAAAAATAGCGTGGTCGGTAGTCCGAACAATATCAATAAACAAGTAAAAAATACTGCTCCCCAAAATAATGACAATTGTGATACTATTGGCTATCAAGAAATAACGAGCCAGTTTATGCCGTCTTCTAAAACTCAGGATAGCCACATACAAAATACAAATTACAGTACCGATAATGATGCAGTTTGGCAAAATACTTGGCAATTTACCTACCTTTATGAGTTCTGAAAAAAGTAGAATGTTTGATAACGTAACAGTTCCGATGAAAGTAATCGGGAGGTATTTTAGGAGGGTATCTTGCTTTGGGAAGTTTGCTTTAGTATCAAAGTAAAGTCGGGTAATTTGTATATACCCAAAGAGAATCATGCTGATACTTATGTCGAACATGACACCGTTGATGTCGTGAAAAACCACAAAACCATCGGGTTTGGAATCTACTACGCAGAATCGAAATGGGAGAAGCACATTAAAATAAAACTGGTCGGCTAATATAAAAATGATACCCCCGATTTGGGCTATAAGGTAATAAATAAATGTTTTATCTCTGAAAACATAAAAAATATAGGCATTATACACCAAAAAGAATATGAATATAAATACCGTAATCCAAGTAGCAAGTGCAATGAATTGCTCGTTTTGGATGATGTAATTTTCTTTTTCAAGCCAAACCGTGGCTTGAATCGGGGCGGTAGCATTACGAAAAGCCTTGATATTTGCTTTGATAAATAACTCTGTAGTTTCGCTGGCTGGCAGGATGCACGGCATCAGCCAAATATTTCGTTTACCATTATTTACCAATAAACCATTTGAGTAACTGACCCATTTATTTTGATTTTTATCGAAATAATACAAAGTATTGTCGGTCATGGGCAGAAACTCAACCATATATTTTTCAGAGTACGCCGATGGATTATGTACTTTCAACTTTATCCAATAAGTGTTTGCTTGATTGAATTGTAATGTGTCCGTTTTTATAAAAGATAGACTTTTATCCGTAAGGATTTGGTGAAATGAATAAGATTTATCGGGTAAAATGCTAAACTCTTTTGATTTGGTAGAATTTCCTTCATCAACAGTAATAATATCTTGGCTTCGGGCAGTAAGGGTAAAATATAACCCAATGAAGAGTACGCAAAAACTACTTTTTGAGAAGTGTTTATTTTTCAAGGCAAGTTATTTTTGGCCACAATTTAGTGATAGTCGCTTAAAAATCATAATAAATAGCTGAGAGCAACAAGGCCATCGATGACCTTGTTGCATTCATAGAGTTATTCGGCTTTCCAGCTAAACTTCACATTCGATTTCCCATTT
>JALOLV010000096.1 GCA_025455785.1 Spirosomataceae bacterium
TCGGTTTTTTATTCGGCTTGTTCGCCCATTGCACCTTCTATCTTGTGGGCCTTGATTCATTCTAAAGAATTATACCTGCAAAACCTTCAAAAATTGCGAAATAATATCCGCCATTTTAACCAATTATTGACTGATAATCAACTACTTGAGTGGCAGGAGGATTATCCTGTTTATTGGACATCTCACAATGATTTATATGATTTTCTACTCAAACGAGGTATTTTTATTTACCATTTCACGTATCCAGCCAAAACTGGCAACACCAATACCCGAATCGTGGTAAACGCTTGGCATGAGGAGTCTGACATTGAGCGTTTGGCAGAGGCCTGTCTGGCATTTACTGGTCGAGCCAAGTCTTAAATTCTCTGATTTTATCTTTACTGATGAATATATCCTGCTCGATATTTGGCTTGAGGAATAATTGCAGACGGCTGTTTGATAGAGATTTGATTCGCTGAATAGCGTCTATTTTCACCAAAAATCTTCGATTTGCACGATAAAATTTATGAGGGTCGAGCAAAGACTCTAATTGCTCTAAACGATAATCTACGATGTACTGTTTGGCATCGTTCGAGACCAAATAGACAATCTTATCATCGGCAAAAAAATAAGCGATTTCATCGATACTTTTAAATAAGATATTATTACCAGTCTTTACCAAAAAACGATTCTTAAAGCTAAACTTAGAATCGGCAGATTGCGTGATTTTTGCCCAATCAAATACTTCTTTCAGCGAGCCTACCGTGTTGATTTCAATAGCTTTATCGTAATTCCTGAGCAGATTCGATACATTTTCGACCGATATTCCTTTATCCTCCAATATTAAAACCTTCATCTACTTGTTAGCGTTTACAATCATTATCAATATCACATTGGCAAAGAGGAAATCATTATAAAGTTCAGCAGCAGTAAAATTTGAAACTTAGGTAAGTGTTTGACTTTTGAAGTTACAGTTTCATAACGACAATATTGAGTCATTTGTTTTAGAGAATAATTTATTATAGAGAATTTCTATAAAACAAAAGGCCATCAGAAAACTCTGATGACCTCTCTCAAACAAAATTAACCCTATTAGACTTATGGCAATAAAACCTTGTCGATTACGTGGATAACACCGTTGGTAGCAAGAATATTAACGTTTGTAATATTAGAGTTTCCACTCGTTTTGCCTTTCACTTTTGCACCGCTCGTCAAATCGAAAGATAATTTTGCGGCGGCATTGGCTGTGCTAACCTCGCCAGTAACGTTTGGTAAATCCGACGAAAACACACGACCCGGCACAACGTGGTACAACAAAACATTTGTCAGAAGTGTCTTGTTGGCTGGGTTCAACAATGTAGCCTTTGGTGTAGTTTTGTATAATTCTGTGAATGCTGCATTGGTCGGAGCAAATACAGTAAGACCATTTGCCGATGCAGTCGATAAAGCTGTTAAGACCGAAGCGTCGGCCGCCAAAACCAAAGAAACCAATTCACTAAAGTTGGCGTCTCCTTGGGCAATCTGAACTAAGTTTCTTGTCGGAGGTACAATCACGTTATCAATGATGTGAATCACACCATTTGACGCTGGTACATCGGCTGTCGTAACTCTACTATTACCATTGACGAATACCCCAGTCGAATTTTTCGATAAATAAATAGCCGACCCAAGCGAATTGGCACTACCAGATTTTACATCAGCCGCCAATACTTTTGCACCGACAACGTGCGACTTTAATACATTTACTAATTCGGCCTGTGTCAATTTACTGGCATCAATTTTAGCAAAGGCCTCGTTTGTTGGTGCAAATACGGTGAAAGGGCCAGCACCTTTGAGAGTACTCACAAGGCCGTTATCAGTCAAAAGTTTTGTCAATGTCGAAAAACGGCTATCGGCCAATGCAACATCTACAACATCTTTGGCAGCTGGGGTTTCTTCATTGTCACAAGATGTCACAAAAAGCGATAACGAACACAGAATAATACTAATTCCTAAAAAAAATCTTACGTTTTTCATAAAGTTTATTGATTGAATTTTATTTATAAAACTGAATCAATAACGCTTTTGAAATGCCAAGTGGCTTTACAGAAATGAGTGAATGACTTTTTTTGGGGAGTCAATCAGAATTTTTATGGAGTAAACCGACATGGTTGATAAACCGCTGTCGGGGTTTCTAAACCACCGACAGACAGGGTTAGAATTATTCTTGGTACAAAATGGCTTTATCGACCATCGGTGGCAGCGGGCCGAGTGTCGTAATTTTGAGTGCGGCGATATTTGCCCCTGCTTTGGCACAAATTTCGGGCGAATGACCGTCCAAAAATGCAGTCAGAAACCCTGACCAGTACGAATCTCCAGCCCCAGTCGTATCAACCACTTCTATCTTGCGACCAGCCACAAAGATTCGCTCTTTGCCACCATCGGTCGAAATAATACTTCCTTTGGCTCCGAGCGTAAAACAAATCAGTTTTGCTCCCCAAGCATGAAAATCGGCTAAGGCTTTTTCGGCTTCGACGGGTGTGCCATAAAAACGCTCGGCGTCGTCTTCGCTCATCTTGACAAATGCTCCGTTGCTCACATAAGCACGCACAACCGCGTGGGCATTACTTCTATCGGGCCAAATCTGCGAGGCATAGTTGAGGTCGATGCTCAACTGACAACCCAATTTGGAAGCCCTACCAGCGGCTTCGACGATGCTCTCTTGGGCGGGCGATTTACTCAAAGCAAAACAAGTTGTATGATAAATCGCCGATTGTGAAAGTAATTCATCCGAAATATGAGCCGATTGTATCATTCGGTCGGCTTCGCGATAAGCGATAAAGTCGGGGGTACCTTTGCTTCTCGAAACCACTACTATACTCGTTGGGTTTTCGTAATCGGTGGCTACGTAGGCGGTATCTACACCCGTTTCGGCAACTTTTTCTATCAAGAATTTCCCCAGATTGTCATTACCAACACACGAAACGATGGCTGTTTTGCCACCTAAACGTGCCATATTTGCCGCCAGATTTGATGGGCTACCGCCCTGAAAACGCTTGTATTGCTCGGTTGTATAAATACTTTGGGTGTATTCGGTGCCAATAAAGTCGGCAAGGAGTTCGCCCACGGCAAGCAGGGCATATTTACGATTCATCATAGGTTATTTACAGTTCAATGTTTCAAAAGTTAAATCTTTAAAGTTGAGAGGTTTAATATTATTTGTACCTAAAAGCAAAGATTCAAATTTCAAAGTTTTACCGATAAATCGAAAAGAAAAATCAATTTTTTGTATCCTGCATCTGATTTTGTATTTTTGCGGTCTGAAAATAGAAAAATTTTAGGTTATTCTGAAAGAATTCAAAACTAATAACGTTTAGATTCTTACAACATCTTATCAAATAAAGAAATCAATATTTATGGAATTATTAAGAGACATTGCACACATTTCGGGCAAAAGCGGTTTATTTCGTATCCTAAAGCCGGGTCGTGCGGGTGTAATCGTAGAATCGCTTGATGATAAAAAGCAACGTGAAATGGTAAGTGCCAATGCACGCGTATCTGTACTGAAAGATATTTCTATCTATACCGAAGACTACAATAAATCTACTCCGCTCGGTGATTTATTTTTAAAAATCCGTGAGGTTTACGGAGAAATCGTTGAGAAGGATTTGAAAAATGCTTCAAAAAACGAATTATTCGATTTCATGGAAACAGTAATGCCTGATTTTGACCGTAGCCGTGTGCATGATTCAGACATCAAGAAGATTATTCAGTGGTACAATGTTCTCTCTAAGCATTATCCGGTAGTTTTTGAACCTGCTACCGAAGAAACCCAACAAGAAGCTACCGAAGCGTAAATAATAATTCCGAATTAATGGGATATTATTTTATCAATCCCAAATAAACAAACCCCCGATAAAGTTGGCTTTATCGGGGGTTTAGTTTTATCGTCATTTATAAATCGTAAATCCATTTACTTTTCTACCACAATTCGTCGGGTCAATATGCCATTGTCGGTATTGATTTTGACGAGATAGAATCCGTTTTTGAAGTCTTTCAAATCAATCTTTTGGGCAAACGCACGGCTCGTGCTGTTGTATTCTTTCTCCATGACTTTCATTCCTCTGATATTGAAAAATTCTACCAAAACTTTGCCCGGTTTATTCAATACAGTCTTGATATTAAGTTCATCAGGAGTAGGGTTTGGCGAGACCGAAACCACGTTGGTTGGTAGTTCTTCTTCGTTGCTCAATATCGGTGGTGGCGGCGGTATCTGAATTTCGAGGTTATCAATCGCCCATCCCCAACCATTTGAATATTGGTCAACATATAATCTAAATCTTACGTAAACTTTATCGCCTGCTTGAAAATATCCACTATTGAGCATGTCAATCGTACGTTTCTTGAATAAACTCGACCGGCCCGTCGCTCTCGAATTAATGTCTGGAGCTACACCAACAAGATTTGAGTTCCAAGCACTTCTCCACTCACTGTGGGCGTTGCAGTCCCAGCCGTCTTCAAACGGAACCCACGTGCGTCCGTCGAGAGAACCTTCAACAACCACATAATCCCAGAACTCAGTATCGCCAAAAGATGCACCATCTTCGCCCGGCTCAACCAAGGCTACTTCATCAAACTTGATAGTTGCGGTATCATCATCAATCGTAATCGGTTTCAAGAGATTAATGATAAAATTAGACTCAAAATTAGCTCCCGAACCATTGGTATATGGATGAATACTATGAATGGCCGGATTTGAGAAGCCTTCGGGTTGATTGATATTGAAACCTACGCCTGCAAAATCAGTAACCGTTCCGCTGAAATCATTTTTGTACGATTTTACGGCAGTTGGATTGAAATCGGCAACCACTAAATCAAAAAATCCAGTGGTTGGCAGTATTGCTCTATTTTTAGCCTTTGAATTATCTGTCGCAATGATGCGGTATTTGATTTGGTCGCCGTTGGCTAATTTACCAAAAGTATTTTCGGTAAAGTACAAATCAGAAGTCTCAAATCTATTAAGTGTAATAGGCGTTTTGTTTACACCGTTCACCGAATATTCTACAACTACCGAATTGATACCCGCTTCGAGGTTATCAATCGCACTGGCTACGATATTAATAGTATCTTTTGAGGTTGCCAGAAGTCTCGGAAAATGCTCAATCTCGGGTGGAGTTTTATCTTCTTTGATGTCAAATCCCCAAAAATATTTAGGTCTGCTTGCCGGTATTGCTTCGGGCGGGTTGGTAAATGTACGGTTTGACGCATCTTGTGCCGCAATGTAATACCTAATCGTACGGTCGTTGTTGCTCGCAGGGATACTCGCTTCATAATTATCCGTCGTACCAATACGCCTCAAATCAACCGATTTAGCATTGGTAAAAAGCGTATCGTTCTCGGTGTAAAAAACTTTTAAAGTATTGGCCCTCAGCGTAGTATCGCTCCTGATAGTTGCCGTAAAACTTACTGGCTTAGTTTTGTCTTCGATATCAAGCTTTGGCGTATGCAAAACCGAAGTACCCTTCCAGCCCATTTCGGCCATGAGGTTCATGACTATTGGACCGGGATTACGAATAATCTCTCTTTGGCTTGCCGCCGAAGTCATCAAGGCATTTGGGTCGCCGGGGCGATAAGTATCATCATCTAAGTGCGAAGTACTTGAGCCTCCTTGGTAGGTTGAGGGTGCATAAATCTTAGGTTTATTGTTGTTATTTACGGCTCTGGCAAGCGGACTATCGTAAAACAAATTGTTACTGACCAACTGGCTTCGTAAATTACCCGATGGGTTTCTGAAAAGTGTAGTGTTCAATAACGATTGGTCATTGCCATTAACAACAAGATAGTCGTAAATGCGTGGGTAATTAGCACCGCCAACGGTCTGGTTGCCCCAAGCTCCTTGCGAATTATTGGCTCTGAATGTACTCGTAAAGCCTAATCCGTGGCACAATTCGTGTAAAACAATCGCTACAAAATCGAATTGACCTGCCGGCACAACATTATCGCCTTTGTCGAAGTACCAATTGACATCGCTATTGAAGTCGGCTACGATGTCTGGTTCAGAGTTTGAGTTGAGAGAATCATTGGCAATTTTCTCGGCCAATGCAATCGCATACCACGTAAAGGCTTTTTGAGCTCCGTTGAAGTTAAGTCTGTAATCATTCGGTCCTGCCTGCCCTAAAATAATACTACTGGCATCAGGTTTCGGGATTTTTCGGTAGATGGCCTCTACACGTATAGGCACGGGCGATGAAATCAACGATGCCCAAATATCGACTGCTCTTTGGAAAGAATTTTTAGCGGCATCCGAGAAACCTCGGTAAGTAACAATAAATGTCGATTTTGCGGCACCAATACGAGCCTTTGGGTTTTTGAGATACTGATAGTATTCGGGTGGTGGCGGCACGTAAGTATTGGCATCTACCATGTTTCCCGGACAGATAATCTGCTCACCCTTAGTACTGAGAACTTTAGAGTTGAACCGAATCTGAGCCGTTGAAGACAGTACTCCCAAAAACAATACTGCCAAAGTGTAAATTTTTTTCATAATTTATGATTGGGTAATAAAATGAGCGAATCGGCTTAAAGCGTTATCAATGTACTTACTATTTTTTATGAGATATACGATAATTAGAGCAATTACGTTGCATTGGTGGAAAACTTTGCTAATGTAAAAAAATAAACGTAAATCTTAATGCTTTTGTTGGATTGATAATGCAAATAATCTGATTTACAATAAAGAATATACCTAAATTTGCAACCATTGAATAAATTCTCTGTCATTTTGCCACAAAATAGGCAGTGGCATAGTTATTGACTTTGTAATTATCCCTTTAATAGATTTATTTTGTCAGTAAGGCATTGTTTGTTTATACTGACAACATGACAGTTTTTAAAAACCATCAGTACAAATTATTAGGCTTTTAGCCAGTATATTTGTATCGAGTGATTCATGTACAAGTGACAAAAGCACATAAATTTGAAACTTTTAGATAACATCAGAATGGCTGCCCGCGACGTCGAGAGCCTCGAAATGATAGAGATTGCCTCGCCAGATGAGGTAATGGAGAACGAAGATAACCTCCCAGCCGAGCTTCCACTTCTACCCCTACGTAATACTGTTTTGTTTCCGGGTATTGTGATACCTGTAACGGTAACACGCTCAAAGTTTATCAAGATGATAAAAAGAGCTTACAAAGGCGACAAAACGATTGGAGTGGTGGCTCAAGCACGCCAAACCAAAGAAGAACCAACCCCCGAAGACCTCTACAAAGTTGGTACGATTGCTCATATCCTGAAAATGCTCGTTCTGCCCGATGGCAACGTTACGATTATCATTCAGGGGCGTCGCCGTTTTGAGATTTTAGAATATATCAAGTTTGACCCCTACATTGCGGTTAAGGTAAAATACATTGTCGATTCGTTTCCGAATACCAAGAAAAAAGAAACTAAGGCTCTCATTCAGAGTATCAAAGAGGCGGCATACAAGATTCTGAGTCTTAATCCAGATATTCCGAGAGATGCCCAAGTGGCCATTAGTAATATTGATACGCCGAGTTTTCTGACGCATTTTCTTTCGTCGAACCTCAATATCGAAATCGCCGAGAAGCAGCTACTTCTCGAAACCTTCGACGGTGGCGACCAAGCCACTAAGCTGCTCGAACACATGATGAAAGAGATTCAGGTTCTCGAAATCAAACGTGATATTCAGAGCAAAGCCAGTTTAGACATTGACCAACAACAGCGTGAATATTACCTACGCCAACAGATTCGTGTTTTGCAAGAAGAACTCGGTATGGATACCCCCGACCAAGAGGTTGAGAAACTCCGTGCTAAAGGTGCTAAGAAGAAGTGGTCGCAGGAAGTAAATGAGCATTTTAATCGTGAATTGAATAAAATCCTTCGGATGAATTCGATGGCTCCCGAATACGGAATCTCATTGAGTTATGCCGAGTTGATGGTTGATTTACCTTGGGGTGGCGAAAACACAAAGGATAATTTTGACCTTAAACGTGCCAAAAAAATATTAGACGAAGACCACTCAGGGCTCGAAAAAGTGAAAGAGCGTATCATCGAATACTTGGCTGTTTTAAAACTAAAAGGCGATATGAAAGCCCCGATACTGTGCCTTTATGGACCTCCGGGTGTCGGTAAAACCTCTCTGGGTAAATCTATTGCCAAGTCGTTGGGTCGTAAGTACGTCAGAATGGCCCTTGGGGGGGTGCATGACGAAGCCGAGATACGTGGGCACCGCAAGACTTACATCGGTGCGATGCCGGGTAAAGTGATTCAGAATATCCAGAAAGCGAAGTCGGCGAACCCCGTTTTTGTATTGGATGAAATTGATAAAGTTTCGAGAGATTTTAGAGGAGACCCGTCTTCGGCCTTACTCGAAGTCCTTGACCCAGAGCAAAATAACGCATTCAAAGATAATTATCTCGAAGTCGAATACGATTTATCGAAAGTACTTTTTATCGCTACGGCAAACTCGCTCGATACAATCTCGGCACCTCTGCGTGACCGCATGGAAATCATCGAGATTTCGGGATATACTGTCGAAGAAAAAGTTGAGATTGCCAAAAAGCATTTGATTCCGAAACAAATCGAGAATCATGGTCTGAAACCTCGTGATTTGAAATTTGACAATGAGGCCATCGTAAAATTGGTTGAAGGCTACACGAGAGAGTCGGGTGTCAGAACCCTCGAACAGAAAGTCGGTAGCGTGGTTCGTAAAATCGCCAAGAAGATTGCAATGAGCGAATCGTACACCAAAACCATCAAAGAGGCCGATGTTGAGAAATTGCTCGGCGGACAGATTTTTGATAAAGATTTGTACGAAGGAAACGACGTTGCAGGGGTTGTCACTGGCTTGGCTTGGACTCCGGTCGGGGGCGATATTTTATTTATCGAATCGAGCTTGAGTCGTGGCAAAGGTCAGCTTACGCTTTCAGGACAATTGGGTGATGTGATGAAAGAATCGGCCATTACGGCACTTTCATATCTAAAAACTCACACCGACGAAATCGGAATTGATTACAGAATTTACTCCAATTACGATTTACACATTCACGTTCCGCAAGGAGCAGTGCCTAAAGATGGCCCTTCGGCGGGTATCACGATGCTCACCTCGATGGCTTCGATTTATACTCAACGTAAAGTGAAGCCAAATGTAGCCATGACGGGCGAGATTACGCTTCGTGGAAAGGTGCTTCCGGTGGGTGGAATCAAAGAGAAAATCTTAGCCGCCAAACGTGCTGGCATCAAAGAAATCATCATGTGCTACCGCAACCGCAAAGATGTAGAAGAAGTTGGCGAAGCATACACCGAAGGATTGACATTCCATTACGTAGATTATGTCCCAGAGGTTTTAGAAATTGCACTTTTGAAAGAAAAAGTATCTAAACCAATGGAATTTATATTGCCCGAAGAGAAAAAAGAAGTAGTATCCTCCTTGTAACATACCTCATGCCAATCCCTCTCCTTTACAATCATCTGAGAGGGATTGGGTTTTGGATGAGGTAAAACCTCATTTCAACACCTTGAACCTAAAAGCGTACTTGAAATTCCCATTCAAAATGCCATTTTCTTGTGCATTTCTACAATCGGTCTTTATGCCGGAGGTATTGTCTTCAACGATATTTTCGATTTAGAATTAGATAAAGTCGAACGCCCCGAAAGAGTGATTCCGAGTGGTAAAGTAAGCAAAAACAATGCAATCATATTTGGTGTTTTATTGTTGTTAATCGGTGTTTTGGCAGCATTAGGTAATAGCCCGGCGAGTGCAATTATTGCTATTTTAGTAGCAGCTTGTGCTTTGATTTACGATAAATACGGTAAACATCATTCATTTTTAGGACCAATCAATATGGGACTTTGCCGTGGTGGAAACCTAATTTTGGGAATGAGTATCATCGAAAGTGCCATTGGCGAGTGGTGGTGGATTGGACTTTTACCCGTTTGCTACATTGCCGCTATCACGATGATTAGCCGAGGTGAGGTGCATGGAGGCAACAAAAATACTTTATATTTTGCCGCATTTTTGTACGTCTTGGTTAGCACTTTTCAGTTGATTATCTCATTTAAGTTAGGAAATCTGCTGATTACGTCTTCAAACCTTTAATTACGGCTATTTCTAACCCAATTGGGCCAAATATTGGCAAAGCCGTAAAAGCGGGTGTATTATCGCTTATCGTGATGGACGCCGCTTGGGTGAGTGTATCGGGCAATGTCATTTTGGCTTTAGCCGTATTGTGTTTGTTGCCAATTTCGATTCGTTTGGCCAAGATTTTTGCAGTAACTTAAACAAAACCGACAATTAATTAACCACTAATTTTATTATTCAACCCATTCGATGAATGTAATTCAGCAGTCTTTTCAAGTACCATTTACTTTTAATATAATTTTCACGAAAGACCTTTTTTCGATCAAGAATTTAGTAATTTTTTATCAAATTTTGGCGATAATAGTTTTCAGAAGAAAATCCTATTTTTGATAGATGCTGGTGTTGCCGAAACCCACCCTACACTCCAAAGTACAATCAAAGCCTATTTTCAAGAAACAAAAAATATCAGTTTAGTAGAAGAAATTTTGGTGATGCCGGGTGGCGAGCAAGTAAAAAACGATACAAAATATTTAGACGAAACCCTTCTGGCAATTAATAAATACGGCATCGACCGACACTCTTTTGTGGCAGCAATTGGCGGCGGAGCGTTTTTAGATATGGTTGGTTATGCCTCTACGATTGCTCACCGAGGAGTAAAACATATACGAATCCCGACTACGGTTCTATCTCAAAATGACTCGGGTGTAGGCGTGAAAAATGGAGTTAATTTCTTAGGTAAAAAGAATTTCCTCGGCACATTCTCGC
>JALOLV010000485.1 GCA_025455785.1 Spirosomataceae bacterium
TAATAGCCCGACAGATGCGATTAAGTAAATTTGAACAGCCACTATTTGATACCGATAGCTACAACGGTTTTGGGCGAAAGACCCGAACTGGCTTTAACCCCACTGGTGGACCTGTGCCTAAGTTTAATGAAGTGAAGAATAATAGTGGGGTGGAAATTGTAGATGATAAAACTTTGAAGTTCAAAACCTACAGAGTAAAAGAAACCTTAGATAATTTTGCTACACCAGATTTTGTTTCAGGTGCTTTACATTCGTTCAATGGAACACAAGATTATGAAAGATTTGGTGGTAGTAAAGTAAGTAAAGAATTGTTTTACAGATTATTTCAACAAAGGTCTGATAATCCTAAATTTGTTAATAAAATATTTGAAAAAAAGTTTGATTTTATCATTGTTGAATTGGGACTTACCGAGATATTAAATACCATTTTCAATTCCCAAAATTACAGTACTATATCATTATCAGATGAAAAAACCATTTTTAATGACAATGTAAATGAAGATTCTCCATTATCTATTTCTCCTAAACTTTCATTCTTACGACAAATCAAAGAAAACAAAACAAGGTTTGGTTGCTTGTTAAACGTACCCGATATATTAGAAGTACCATATTTTAAGCAAATTAACCAAAACTTAATTTTAAAAAATTTAGGTAATATACCTATTAAATATGGAAGTAGCAATGAAAAATATAAGTACTTAGATATTAATAAAGATAAATTACTTCCGTTTTCATCTGTAGATTCATTGCTTAGTTCTAAGGTGCATATATCTCTAAAAAGGGGAATTTATAATAATCAACCACTTAATGAATCTGTAACAGTACAGGGTAATACACTCGATGGAATTAATTTTTTAGTATCATCAACTAATTTGGAAATAGCCAATTTAAGTAGAAAGTTTAATTTTCCTATTGTAGATATTAACAGTTTATATAAGAATATTATTAACAAAAAATATGTATTAGATAGCGGTATTATAATTGATGCAAATTCTTTTTTCTCTTCTGATGGAATTTATCCATCAATTACAGGTCAAGTTATTATTGCCAATGAAGTTATTAAAACTTTAAATTTATTCTATGAAACAGAGATACCTCTAATTTCTATGCAAGAATACATAGCACAATAATTTTTTAATCTTAATATTAAAATGAGAAAATATATCATCATATTGATAGGGATTTTTATGTCCCTATCTCTAAACATTTTGCGAGCTCAGAAAGTAGCTCGAATTACTTTTCCGATTGAAGGGTCAATTATTCAGCAAAATGAAGGAAATTCAAATATTCAATTTGTAGGTCAATTAGGGTATGGATTAGAAAATTATACAAATTACCCCGCTCTGCGAAGTCTTCGACTTCGTAGGTGCGTTTGTCGTTCTGTGAACGACCTCACCAAGTTTGCCCGTTTGACTAAATGTTCAACATTTAGTCAATGTGTGATGCGTTCTTAGAACGCAACCAATGAAACCTTATACTATAATACCGTTCTAAGAACGGCTAACACAACGACTGATTGAATAATCAGCCGAACTTACCGAACATCACGTCTAACAAATATCATCAAAGAACTATCCTTTATCGGCAAAGAAGGTGATAATAGTTTTGATATAAACTTGCCAAATATCCAAGACGGAATCTATACTATCAAATGTCAAGTTGGTAGCGAATCAACAACCAAAAGAATCGTAATTGAGCAATAGAAAATACCCATTTTCACTGATTGGTTTTGGTTTTCATTACAAATACGTATCTTTGCGTCCAATTTTTCGCAAAAAACAATATTTATTCTAATGAAAAAACTATCAATCGTGATTCTGATGGCGGCGTTTGCTGCTTGGAGTTGCAAAAACGAGGGTTCTACTGCAACAACAAGCACAACAACTGGTGCCAAGCAAGCGAGCCGTATCGTATATGTAAATACAGATACTTTATTGAATCAGTACGATTACTATAAAGATGTTGTAAAGGAGTTTCAACAAAAACGCTTTCAATTAGAGAATGAATTAGCAAACAAAGCAAAATCATTCCAGAATGAAGTAGCGTTTTTCCAAAACAAAGCTCAACAAGGCGGTATGACCCAAGAACAATTGCAGACAACCCAAATGCAATTGCAACAAAAAGAGCAAAATATCATGGCTTACCGTGATAAAGCAGGTCAAGATTTAGTAGCTCAAGAAGCCAAAAAGACTGATGAGTTGCTTACCAAAATCCAAGATTATCTAAAGAAATACAATTCAGATAATAAATACGATATGGTAATCGGCTACTCAAAAGGTGGTGGTGTATTGTATGCCAAAGAAGACATGGATATTACTAAACAGGTTCTCGAAGGCTTAAATAAAGAATACGGCGAAACAAAAGCTAAAAAATAAAATTATATACAACGATTCAGCCGAATCGTTGCAGAGATTCCATACCATTTTGGTATGGATTTTTTGTTTAAAATCTTTCAAACCAATGGCAGAAAGAACAGAACTGAATTCGGACTAATAAACCGAATTGCTCAAAATATCACAAAAAAATACAATCCCGAAACCGTTTGGGGGATTGGTGATGATGCCGCCGTAATTGATGTGGGCGATAGATACATGGTCGTTTCGACCGATATGTTGCTCGAAGGCATCCATTTCGATTTATCATACACGCCTCTTCGGCATTTGGGCTATAAGGCCGTAGCAGTAAATATTTCGGATATTGCCGCTATGAATGGTATTCCAAAACAGATTACCGTGAGTATTGCCATGAGCAATCGCTTTTCGGTAGAGGCCGTTGACGAACTCTACGCGGGTATCCGTATGGCAGGTTTGGTTATCTCAATAACAGCAACTGGTTTTGTCGAAAAAGACAAAGTTGTTTACCGAAACGGAGCAAAACCAAACGATATTCTCTGTGTTACGGGCGATATTGGAGCGGCATATTTGGGCTTACAGGTACTCGAAAGAGAGAAACAAGTTTACATGGCCGACCCACAGATGCAGCCCGAACTCGACGAAAAACAATATTTGGTAGAACGC
>JALOLV010000486.1 GCA_025455785.1 Spirosomataceae bacterium
ACACGTTTATGCAATTCTTCTTCGAGGTGTAATAACTTCTCACGCTCGGATTGCAGCATTTTTGATAACGGAATACCCGTCCAGCGAGCCACCACATCGGCAATGTTTTCAGCGGTTACTTCCTCATTTATCAGCGATTGGCTCGATTTTTCTGCGTATTCCGCCAATTTCTTTTCGCTTTCAGGAATAAGCCCGTAGCGAAGCTCGGCAACCCGTCCGTAATCGCCACCCCTTTCGGCTTGTTCTGCTTCGAGTTTGTAGCGGTCGATTTTCTCTTTCTCTGCTCTAATCTCATTGATTACTCCTTTTTCGTTCTCCCACTTGGCTTTAAGGGCGTTTCGAGATTCGCCCAAATCGGCCAATTCTTTATTCAAAATTGCTTCTTTGTCTTTGTTATTTTCACGACGAATCGCCTCTCTTTCAATCTCCAATTGCATGATTCGGCGGTTCAGTTCGTCTAATTCTTCCGGAACCGAATCCATCTCCAAACGTAATTTAGAAGCGGCTTCGTCCATCAAATCAATCGCTTTATCGGGCAAGAATCTATCCGAAATATACCGATTCGATAATTCGACGGCGGCAATTACTGCATCGTCTTGGATACGCACGCCGTGGTGCAATTCGTATTTTTCTTTAATCCCTCTCAAAATCGAAATAGCATCCGTAACATCTGGCTCATCCACCGTAACGGTCTGAAAACGGCGTTCGAGAGCCTTATCTTTTTCGATGTATTTTTGGTATTCTTTGAGCGTTGTCGCTCCGATTGTATGAAGCTCGCCGCGGGCAAGGGCAGGTTTCAATAAATTGGCAGCATCCATCGCTCCCTCGCCCCCAGCTCCTGCTCCGATAAGTGTATGAATTTCATCAATGAACAATATGATTTCGCCATCCGAATCCTGTACTTCTTTGATTACGGCTTTTAGGCGTTCTTCAAATTCACCTTTATATTTTGCTCCGGCCACCAAAAGTCCCATATCGAGCGAAACAATCATTTTCGACTTGAGGTTTTCGGGTACGTCGCCCTGTACAATTCTTTGTGCCAATCCTTCTACGATGGCGGTTTTACCCACACCGGGTTCGCCAATCAGCATAGGATTGTTTTTTGTGCGGCGGCTCAAAATTTGCAAAACCCGACGGATTTCTTCATCACGCCCAATAACGGGGTCGATTTTGCCCTTTTGAGCCAATTCGTTTAAGTTTTTGCTGTAACGCTCCAACGAGCGGTATTTAGCTTCTGCGTTTTGGCCTTTCACTGGATTATTCTTTCCTCTTAATTCTTTAATAGCATTCTTAACATCACTCTCTCTAAAACCTACTTCTTTTAGCAATTTACCGACCGAGTCATTGCCCGACAGCAGAGCCAAGAAGAGGAGTTCGACACTCACAAATTCATCTCCGAACTCTTTCAGATATCCTTGAGCTTTGTTAAATGCTGTGTTGAGGTCATTGCCGAGATAAACCTGCTGTTGCCCAACGGTACTTACTCTCGGATAACCATTTACGATACTTTCAAGTTTCGGATTTAGCGATTCAATTTTAACATTTTGTTTCTTTGCGATAAACCCAGTTGTGTTTGGGTCTTCTTCGAGCATGGCCTTCAAGATATGTCCAGTCTCGATGGCTTGCTGTTGGTTTCCCTGAGCAATCATCGCAGCTTGCTGGATAATTTCTTGTGTTTTGATGGTGTATTGATTGAAATTCATAAAAGCCCCCCACCTCAGACGGGAATTATTTTACTCTGAGGATGATTAGCAATTATCAAAATGTATGCAGGATAGCAATTTTCGGAAATATTGGCAGTTTTGGATAATTTGTCGGGTATTAGTGAAGACATTTTGACATTTTAGTGGAATTATTAATGCCAAAATCTGATAAGAATTATAATGAAAAAACTTATAATTGAGCTTTATAAGCAAAATAACTTATGAATAAATCAGAAAACGACTATTACAAGCAATACCATCATTTATAATCTCTACTCTGATTTGTATTTGGTATGTATTTTTTGAGAATAATGATAGCAATGCCGACTATGGATTTTTACTTATTTTAGTGACCTATGTTTTATTTTTCATATTCTTTTTTAGGGCAATTATCCAATCATTCAGAAACGCCAACACCGAAAATCTTTTTGGGGGTTTGCTTCCTATGTGGTCTTTGATTTTAGCAATTTTGCCAATTATATTTATGTCATAGGGCATCCGAATAAAGTCAATTTACCTCAAAACTTAATGAAAGAACTATCTATAGATAAATGTTCATTGATAAAAATCCACAGCTAACCTCCTCAAAATAAAATATTTAGACTCATTCTTCTACAAATAAAATATTATTTGTAATTTTGCACCCCGAATTATTACGAACTAAATTTCGGTTTGAACTCGTCCGACAAGCCGATGTAACAAAGGACTGATTTTCAATTATTTATGGCAAACTTACCAGAATTTGACTGGGACAAAGTCTCAAAAAGAGGTATCGAGAAAAAGACGTAGTAAAAGCTACGGTAGTGGGTATCACAGACCGTGAGGTTTTATTGAACATCGGTTTCAAATCTGATGGTTTAGTACCAACTTCAGAATTCCGTGATTTACCAGATTTGAAAGTAGGTGATGTAGTTGATGTATTCATCGAAAAACAAGAAGATGCTCTTGGTCAATTGGTTATCTCTCGTAAAAAAGCACGTATCCTTACAGCTTGGAACAACATCGAGAAATCTCTTGAAGAAGATGCAATCGTTGATGCGTTTGTTAAGCGTCGCACAAAAGGTGGTCTTATCGTTGACATCTTCGGTATTGAGGCCTTCTTGCCAGGTTCACAAATTGACGTTAAACCAATCCGTGATTTCGATATTTTCGTTAACAAGCGTATGGAAGTTAAGGTTGTTAAAATCAACCATACAAATGATAACGTTGTCGTATCACACAAAGTATTGATTGAGAAAGACCTCGAAACACAACGTCAGCAAATCCTTACTAACCTTGAGAAAGGCCAAGTATTGGAAGGTGTTGTTAAAAATATCACAAACTTCGGTGTGTTCATCGACTTGGGTGGTGTTGACGGTCTATTGCATATCACCGACATCTCGTGGGGTCGTGTTAATCATCCAAACGAAATCCTTAAACTTGACCAACGCATCAAAGTTGTTGTTCTTGATTTCGATGAAGATAAAAAACGTATCTCATTGGGTATGAAGCAATTAGAAGCTCATCCTTGGGATTCGCTTGCTGCCGAACTTGAAGTAGGTTCAAGAGTTAAAGGTAAGATTGTAAATATCGCCGATTACGGTGCGTTCTTAGAATTGCGTCCGGGCGTTGAAGGTCTTATCCACGTTTCAGAGATGTCATGGTCACAACACCTTCGTAACCCATCTGATTTCTTGAAAATCGGTGACGAAATCGAAGCAGTTGTATTGACTCTTGACCGCGAAGAGCGTAAAATGTCTTTGGGTATCAAACAAATGACCGAGGACCCTTGGACAAAACAAGACTTATTGAGCAAATACGCAGTAGGTACAAAACACACTGGTACAGTGCGTAACATGACAAACTTCGGCATCTTCCTTGAGCTTGAAGAAGGAATCGACGGTCTTGTACACGTATCTGACCTTTCTTGGACTAAGAAAATCAAACATCCTTCAGATTTCGTTAAAGTTGGCGAGCCTCTCGAAGTTGTTGTTCTTGAATTAGATGGCGAAAACCGCCGTTTGGCTCTTAGCCACAAACACCTCGAAGAAAACCCTTGGGATACATTCGAGACAGTATTTACAGTAGGTTCAAATCACGAAAGTACAATCATCAGCAAGAATGACAAACAAGCTACACTTGAGCTACCATACGGTATCGAAGGTTACGCGGCTTTGAAACACCTTGTAAAAGAAGACGGTACTGTAGCTGAAGCTGGCGAGAAACTTACATTCCAAGTATTGGAGTTCCACAAAGACGAAAAGAAAATCGTTCTTTCGCATAGCAAAACTTACGAAGTAGTTGTTGAAGAACCTAAAAAAGAAGCTAAACCTAAGAAAGAAAAGGCGGCTACGACTTCAAACAACGACGCTGAAAAATCTACATTGGGCGACCTTGACGCACTTTCGGCTTTGAAAGAGCAAATGGAGTCGGCTGAGAAGAAAAAAGCAGCTAAATAAGCAGATTTAACTCTGCAAACTATATAAAAATAGGCTACTCGCAAGGGTAGCCTATTTTGTTTTAACCACGTTCCGATTCTCAAGATTCTGATTTGTCATCGGCTGGTTTTGTATTGGTAGTTGATTTTTTCTTTGGTCGAGTTACACCATGTGTTCCACGCCAAAGTTTGCCTCTTTTAGACTTTTTGTCACCTTTGCCCATAATGTATTTGATTTAGAAATTTGAAAGTGCAAATATAAAATCAGAAGAAATT
>JALOLV010000097.1 GCA_025455785.1 Spirosomataceae bacterium
GCGATTCCGATTAAGAGCGAAATAATACTCTTAGCCGCCGAAAATGAGCCACTGAGGGTTTTGGCGTTGTAGCCATCCCAGTATTTTTCGTAAACTAATTTTCCGTCTTGAATCACCAAAAAAGCGTGGGTGTCGTTTGAATCAATGATTGACATCAGCGAATCGGGAATCTCTTCTTTATTATATGACGAATCAATGGGCCAAAGTTGCGGATTATCGCCACTTTCTACGCTTCGGGTTGGATGTGTTTTGTAATCGTGAATAGTATGAACACCCCAAGAGGCGAAGTTTCGGAGGTGGGCGAGAGGGTTAGTAAATAATAATCCTGAGCCAATCAGCAGAAATCCACCAACGCCCAATGCAGTCTTTTTAATCATAATTCAATCAAAAATTAAGGTTTTTAGAATTGTTGCACGAAATTTAGGCTAAATCATCGAAAACGACATGAATCTTGCAAAGAAATTTGATTTAGTACACAACTGAAAATCAGATGGTTAAAAATTATTTTTGTTTTGATGAAACAAAAAAGATATACATTCTATTAATACAAGTAGTATATTTGATAGTATTTTTCTCCAAAAATAAATATACGATAAATTAAATAACTTTATAATCCTTTTGTTTGTATGACGGATGCAGAATTAATGCAATCAGAACCCCTACTGATTGATGACAAGACACGCTTTGTGCTTTTTCCGATAAAGCACAATGATATTTGGCAATTCTATAAAAAAGCAGAGGCCTCTTTCTGGACAGCCGAAGAAATTGACTTATCGCATGATTTGAAAGATTGGGAAAATCTCAACGATGGCGAGCGTCATTTTATATCGCACGTTTTGGCATTTTTTGCTGCATCCGACGGTATCGTAAATGAGAATTTGGCCGTAAACTTTATCTCTCGTGTGCAATACGCCGAGGCCAAGTGTTTCTACGGTTTTCAGATTATGATTGAGAATATCCACTCTGAAACCTACTCTTTATTGATTGATACATACATCAAAGACCCAGTAGAGCGTGATAAAATGCTCAATGCCATAGATACGATTCCGTGTGTGAAGAAAAAAGCAGAGTGGGCTTTGCGTTGGATTGATAACGGAAACTTCGTGGAGCGTCTTTTGGCTTTTGCTGTTGTAGAAGGTATTTTCTTCTCGGGGTCGTTCTGCTCGATTTTCTGGTTGAAAAAACGTGGATTGATGCCGGGTCTCACATTCTCGAACGAATTAATCTCGCGTGACGAAGGTCTCCACCGTGATTTTGCTTGTTTGCTATATACCGACCACGTAAAAAACAGATTACCCGAAGCCGATGTTTATGCCCTTGTAAAAGATGCTGTAGAGATTGAGAAAGAGTTTGTGAGCGATGCCTTGCCGGTATCGTTGATTGGTATGAACGCCGAATTGATGTGTCAGTATATCGAATTCGTAGCCGACCACTTACTTGAGCAATTGGGCTTGAAGAGAATCTTCAACTCGACAAACCCGTTTGATTTCATGGATATGATTTCGCTTCAAGGTAAAACCAACTTCTTCGAGAAACGAGTTGGCGAATACCAAAAAGCGGGTGTAATGGCCGATAAAGAGAAGCAAGTGTTCTCTATCGAAGAAGATTTTTGAGGTAATATCTTTTGAGAAATTATATTGTGGGAACACGCCCGAGGCGTGTTCCCAATGTTTTTTATAGACAGCACAACCCCGCCATTTCTGCAAAAAGACTATCAAATAATATTGATTTTTAAATCATAATTTACCCGTAACATTGACTTAACATTCTCTTAATATTGGAAATCTAATTTTGTACCCGAAATCAATTAGATTCAAAAAACCAATATGAACAAGTCAATTTTATTATCTTTTTTCTTCACGATTACCTTTACGATTACTGCTCTCGCCCAAGTTGGCTCCATAAAAGGAAACGTAACAGACGCAAAAAATAAAGAAGCTGCTATCGGTGCTACTGTCAAGGTAGAGGGTACAACGATTGGAGCAATGACCGACATCGAAGGAAACTTCGAGATGAAACGTGTACCAGCAGGTATCTACAAAATCTCGGTTACGTACGTAGGGTATCAGACAAAAGTTATCGCCAATGTGCGTGTAGAGGCCGATAAAGAATCAATCTTGAACGTTGCAGTTGAAGAAGATAGCAAAACCCTCGAAACGGTTGTCGTAAAAGCACAACGTTTGACGAGTACAGACGTTGCTGTTATCTCTGAAATCAAGACGATTCAGCAAATTGCGGTGGGGATTTCGGGACAACAGATTCAGAAAACTCAAGACCGTGATGCTTCGGCAGTTGTGCGTCGTGTGCCGGGTGTCTCGATTTTCGATGAGCGTTTTGTGGTTGTACGTGGTCTAAACGAAAGATATAATACGGTGCTTTTGAATGACGTAATAACGCCAAGTACCGAAATTGACTCAAAAGCATTTTCATTCGATTTGATTCCGAGTTCGGCAATAGACCGTATGTTGGTTTTCAAATCTGCTTCTTCTGACCTACCCGGCGATATGGGTGGTGGAGCTATAAAGATTTACACAAAGACGGTTCCTGATGGTAATAACCTCTCGGCGAGTTTCTCAATGTCTTATCGCCCTAATACAACGGGGATAAACTACGATATTTATCAAGGTGGAAAAACCGACTGGTTAGGCTTTGATGATGGCACTCGTGCATTGCCTGCGAGGTTTCCTTCGAGAAACAGCATTGCCTTAGCCGGAAACACCGAAGCGGTTATCAGCAAGTTCCGTCAGATGCCAGACTTCTATAACGTACAGAACACCACTGTTTTGCCAGATTTTAGAGGTAATATTAATTTCTCGCACCGTTGGTTTATCGGAAGCAAAGAGCTTACAAATATTTCATACATCAATTACTCGAATACCAATCAAGGTATTCAGATGACTCAAAATCGTTTTACGTTCGATGGCGATGTTGAGCGTCAGTTCAATGACCGTGCTTTAAATCAGAACGTAAGATTGGGAGCGATGTCGAACTGGGCATTTATCATAAATCCAAAAAATAAGATTGAGTTCCGCAACTTATTCAATCAAATGGGTATCAAAGAGACGGTTTTCCGTTCAGGATTTAACGAAAATGTTGATTTAGATAATGCCTCTTTCCGTTACGAGCAACGCAGTATTTACTCTGGGCAGTTGAGCGGTACACACGAACTTAATAAAACTACAAAATTGAAATGGATTGGTGGTTTGGGCTATACTTTCCGTCTTGAGCCAGATTATCGTCGCTACACTCGTAGCCGTCAGAAAGGTACAAACGACCCATTCACGATTGACCTTCAACAATCTGATAGCCCTACGCTTCAACAAGCTGCTCGTTCATTTTCAGTGTTAGATGAATTGGTCTTTACTGGCCGTGTAGATATTGATAAAATCTTGAAAGAAAACGATGACGAAAAACTCAGGACAACTCTGAAAGTGGGTGCTTATGGCGATTACAAAGACCGTATTTTCTCGAACCGTTGGTACGGAATCACGAATCCGAACCGATTATCAGGCGATAATAAACTACTTAGTAGTAGCCCAGAAGAGTTCTTCAGACCAGAGAATCTCGGAGGCAACTCGGTTTATTACGGTGTAGGTACCAACTTCGAGGATAAATACCAAGCTCAGAACCTCTTGGCGGCGGCTTATGCTCAGGTTTATCATCCGTTTAGTGAGAAATTCAATGCAACGGTAGGTTTCAGAGGCGAATACAACAACCAAACCTTACAAAGCCGTGAGCGTGGTTCGGGAAGCAAAGTAGAGGTTGAAAATCCGGTGTTTAGTCCGCTTCCGTCATTAAATTTAGCTTATAATATTAATAAAAAACACTTAATCCGTGCAGCGTATAGCCTGACAGTAAACCGCCCAGAGTTCCGTGAGTTGGCACCGTTTACCTACTATGACTTCGTGTATGATGTTACTCGTACTGGTTTTGTGCCACGCCCCGATAAGCCGAGATTGCTCAATGCAAGTATCTCGAATATTGACCTTCGCTACGAGTTCTACCCATCCGAAGGCGAAATGATTACAGTGGCTTTATTCGATAAGCAATTCAAAAACCCAATCGAAGCAAAAGTATTCTACAATGGTAGCACAGTTGCCTTTACGGTAGATAACGCCGACCGAGCGTTTAGCCGTGGAGTTGAGGTTGAGTTCCGTAAACAATTGAGCCAGAAATGGATGGCCATTTTCAATGGGGCGTTGATTCAGAGTAATGTTCGAGCCGGACAAGGCCAAAACAGCCTCGAAAGAAGTCTTCAGGGTCAGTCGCCATATTTGCTCAACGCAGGTCTATTCTATGACGATGCCAAGAGGGGTCTTCAAGCCAATGTCCTTTATAATGTGATTGGTAAAAGAATCTTCGTGATTGGTGATAATCAGTTATCGGCCGATATATACGAAATGCCACGTAACGTGATAGATGTGAGTGTAACCAAGACACTTAACAAAAGAATGGATTTGAGAGTGAGTATCCAAGATTTATTAAACCAGAAGTTTAGATTGATTCAAGATACCGACCGTGACAGTAAAATTACGGCCAATGATGGTACGTACCAAGAGTTTCGCCGTGGCAGTTACGGAACAGTTGGATTGACAATCAAATTTTAAAGAGTTGTTTGAATGTTTTGTTGTTTGGCTGAAAATTTTGTACAAACAATCAAACGCATGAACTCACAAACAACCAAAACATTGTAGCAATCAAACAATTATTTTAAATATTTTCTAAAATGAAGAAGTTAAGTTATTTATTACTCTTATCGTTAGGACTAACTATTATCAATGCTTGTAATCGTGGAGACGACGAAGAAGAAATCGTGATTCCGGCTCCATCAAATCGTAAAGTTGTTGAGGTTTCTGGCAAAATAACTGCTAATACTACTTGGAAAGAGTCTGAAAAATATCTAATCAAAGGGTTTGTCTATGTAGAGGCTGGTGCTACCCTTACTATTGAGCCGGGAACGATTGTATTGGGCGATAAGGCGTCTAAAGGCTCGCTTATCATCAAGCCGGGTGCTAAAATCATTGCTCGTGGTACATCTACTAAGCCAATCGTTTTTACATCAGCACAAGCAAAGGGTAGTCGTAATTACGGCGATTGGGGCGGAATCATCATCTTAGGAAACGCCAGAGTTAATAAAACTCCTGCCACAATTGAGGGTGAAAACGTATCGACCTTTGGAGGTAATAACGATGCCGATAATTCAGGAGTCTTGAAATATGTCCGTATTGAGTTTGCTGGTATCGCTTTCGAGACTGATAAAGAAATCAATGGCTTGACACTCGGTGGCGTAGGCTCGGGTACTGAGATTGATTACGTACAGGTTTCATTCAATGGTGATGATGCTTATGAGTGGTTTGGCGGAACCGTAAATGCTAAACATTTGGTATCTTACAAAACTTTGGATGATGATTTTGATACAGACTGGGGATACAGCGGAAACGTACAATACGCTTACTCGCTCCGTGACCCTAACGTAGCCGACCAGTGTTCTTGCTCAGATTCTAACGGTTTTGAGTCTGATAACGATGCTTCTGGCTCGAATGCAACTCCTCAAACATCGGCAAAATTCGCAAACGTGAGCGTTTTTATCGGTCAAGGTAATGTAAACGCAAAATACCGCTCGGCTCTTCGCTTGCGTCGTAATACTTCAATTTCTATCTACAACAGTATTTTTGTTGGCGACTGGCAAGCAAGAGGCGGCCTTGAGTTAGAAGGAACAGCCACGCAAGATAATTTTAAAAACGGCAGAATGCAGTTGTCGGGGATTATCATGGCGGGAATGGTTAAAGGCAAACCACTTGTTAGTGGCGACGAAACAATGCTAAGAGATGCTGCTCGTAAAAATCAATTTGGCCCTGCCATTGACGCCATCGGATTACCAACCAACTTCAATGCAATATCTGGCAAGCCCGGTTTGATATTGGGAGCGTCTTCAAAACTAATAGGTGCTGGTGTAGCTCTACCGACTGGTTTTGAAGCAAATACTAATGTAGGGGCTTTTGGAACGTCGGATTGGACTGAAGGTTGGACAAACTGGGACCCCCAAAATGCTGACTATTAATTTGTTATAGGTCAGAATCGCCACGGTGGTGGTTCTGATAGATATAAAATTTAAGATATGGTGAATCAGTGGTATCAAAACAATGAATCAAGCCGACCGCACCATATCTGTCTTTGATACTGCTTCAAGATTTTGACCCGCCTCGTGCGTGGTTCAGCTTGATTCATATTGGTGTTGTTTAGAAAAGTCGGGGCCTTGCTACCGACTTTTTCTTATATAAAAAAGCGACACCTATGTAGATGTCGCTCCATACACAAAAGAAGAATTATATCTAAAAATTTAACTGAGCTTGAAGCCTTAGCAATGCTCCTTTTTGAAAGTTCTCAGAGTTTCTTAAATCCTCAAACCGCCGTTCCGAAACAGTGTACATTGTTACTAATTCAAAATTTCTGTTGGGCTGCCACTCTACACCCAGCTCAAGTTCTTTGACTCGATAGCTACGAGCATCTAATTCGTGTTTTTTGCCACCGTTATAATATTGCCCACGAACAAACGGAATAAAAATATGCTTTTGTTTCTTGAGTAAATAACTGCCTGTGATATATCCACCCCTCAAAGGTTGATTTTCGACGGATTTGGTAATTTTATTGTACTCGGGTCCCGTTCCGATGTTATATTCGGCTTGAATACCAAATGGTTTTGGATAAAGTACAAATGTAGCGGCTACTCGTTGGTCAAGATACGAAAAATCGGGAGTGCCTTTTATTCCAGCACTTCTTACGTCGGTTGGTAAAACATATTTACCAGTATATGCTTGGATGCTTGGCTCGATGATTTGTCCGTTTTTAAACTCAAAAGGATAAGCAAGGCGAGCCACTGCATGAGGCTGATTATTAAGCTCGGGTCTATTGGCTGTTTGTCCATTATAAACGCCTAATCCCAAAACGCCATAATCGCCCGAACCCTTGAGACCATCTGCTACTAACGATGCAAACAACCGACGGATTTTATCGGGTGCATAATAGAAGAAAATCCCTAAATCTCTCTCGTTTGATACGGCACTATTCAGGGCATCGTTACGGTCTAATGGTAAACGATTTTGGCTTGATTGCATATTTTCAAAACCAAAAGGTACTTTACTTTGCCCGATTCTGAAACGGTATTCTTTTTTCTTATCGAGGGCTACATCCACATACATATCTCTGATTTGTCCAAAGTGGAGTCCGGTGCTTGATGCCGACGAAGCAAAATCGGGCTGAACATAAAAATAGACTCTTTCGCCAACGTTTCCGCTAAAAATAATACGCATTCGGCGTACAAAAAAACCTCCACCATCGCCTATAGACCTATCGCACTGTTCGCATTTTAGTTGTGGATTTGTTTCGAGCAAACGGTTATATCTGACTTGCATATAACCCCTGATTGAGAAGGTTTCAAACCATTGTTTTTTTACTTCTTTTGTTGTTGAATCTTTTAGAAATGCAGGCGTCTCAATAGCATGGGTGAGTATTGGCAATAGCAAAGTAGCCAGCCCCAGAGAAGCAATTTTAATTTTCATTTTTATATTGGTGTTGTTAAGTACTAAGTTTTATAATCTTAATAAGAGGTGGATTTATCGAAGAATATAAAATTGATGAAGTAGAAAGAATTGGTGTTCTATTCAATAAATAGAACACCTTTTGATATTCAAGAACAGAATGATTTAACCTACAATCCAGCGGAAGAATACAAACAGTGTTGCTGAAAGCAAAATGGCCACTGGGAGCGTCAGAACCCATGCCAAAAGAATATTTTTTATGGTTTTAGCCTGTAAGTTTTTGATACCTTTGCTGGCTACCATAGCCCCCGCAATACCCGATGAAAGGGAGTGTGTGGTACTAACCGGCAACTTGAACCATGAAGCCAAACCGATGGTTGTAGCGGCTACTAACTCGGCCGAAGCTCCTTGTGCATACGTAAGGTGTGATTTACCGATTTTTTCGCCTACTGTTACTACGATACGTTTCCAGCCGACCATTGTTCCGAGGCCGAGTGATAACGAAATCATCAAGATAACCCAAAATGGTGCGTGGTCTGTGTAGCGACGGATTCCTTTTTCTTCTTTAGTAGCTACTTTTTTGAGTTCTTCTTTTGCCTCTTGGCTCATCACTACGTCATCATCATCGACTAATTTCTTCACATTACTACTAATTGTTAGCATGGCCTTGCGGATGTCCAACGAGTTAGACTTATCGACTTTTCCGACACTATCGGCAATACTATGCAAGAAAGCCATACTGCTTTTGATTTTGGCAATTCGCTCAAGGTCGGTTGTCGAAGAGTGAGTAGTATCTATTTTGGCTAAGTTTGTCTCAATAATGGCCAAATCGGGCTTAACATCTTTAAAATCAATTGTTTTATTGATGGCAAAATATGTAGGAAGGATACCAATGAGAATCAACATCACAAGGCCAATACCTTTTTGGCCATCGTTACGACCATGGAAGAAACTCACCAGCGTACAAGTTGTAATCAAAATAGCACGGATAAAGAAAGGTGGCTCTTCGTTGGCTTTGGGTTCATCAAAAACCTGATTTCTTACTTTTTTATTCAATGTTTTACGAAGCACAAACATCAAAATAACCGCTAAACTAAAACCAACCAAAGGCGACAAGAAAAGTGCCGCAAAAATCTCTTTGGCTTTATCCCAGTTTACGGCAGCCATTCCCATTTTATTTTCAGGGATAAGGGCATACCCGAGGCCTACACCCAAAATTGCACCGATAAGGGTGTGTGAACTCGAAGCAGGCAAACCGAAGTACCAAGTTCCGAAATTCCAAATAATGGCACTAAACAAAAGTGCCAAAACCATAGCTATGCTGTGATATACATTAGAATCAATCAATAACTCGACAGGCAGTAAGTTTACGATACTCATACCCACACCTACACCACCGGTGATTACCCCGATGAAGTTTACAATACCCGACCAAACAACCGCTTGGGTTGGTTTGAGCGAATTTGTATAAATAACTGTGGCTACGGCATTGGCTGTATCATGAAATCCATTGATAAATTCAAAAACGCAAGCGGCGAGAAGGCAAAAAGATAGAAGTAAGAATACGTCAGTTTCTAAACCAAACATGATTTTGGAGGTTGTTTATCTGTTATTTTAGCTAAGGATTGCTAATGTATTAATAAATTGATAATCAGGCAAATACAATCAATAACTCAAATAACAATTTTACGTTTATATATTGGTGTTGTAATAATTCGGTACAAAATTGCTTATTTGGATAGAATCTTGAAAAAATCCAATGTTAAGAAATTGTTAAATGATTTAATATTAGCGATTTATTGGCAAATATCAAGCGGATTTACACAAAAATAGCCGTGCAACCTGCACGGCTATCTAAAAATTATAATTGAATCAAGTCTTAGTTTTTTCCACTGGTTTGAGTTGCCGAGGGCTGGTTTTTCTTAGCCTCTTGCATTGGGTTTGATGCCTTGAAGGCTTGAAAACGTGTCGGCTGGCTTGGCTCACGCGGGAAGGCATTGTTTGAAGTATCAATATCCGCAATCTCGTAGTATGGGTCAAGTACAAACTTGGCCACTTTCTTTTTGGTCGTAACCGTTTTCTTGATTTCCACATCATTGACTCGCCATATTTCGGCTGGGTAGCGAACCACCTCGCTCGTGCCATCTTCAAACTCCATCTTCACGATAACAGGCATTGGCAAGCCACCTTTGTTTTTGAGTTTCAAAACGTAGAAATTATTACCAGCTTCGATTAACTTA
>JALOLV010000098.1 GCA_025455785.1 Spirosomataceae bacterium
TATGATTAAGTACTTAATTTAAAATTAAAATCACAAACTTGTGAAACAGCAGATAAAAAATTGGATATATGTTTTTAGCCTGATAATTTCTGTAAATTTTGATGTATTTGCCCAAAATATCGAAAAAACCTTATCATACATTGATTTTTATGGATTAATCCTAAAAAATCATCCAGTTGTAAAATTGGCAAATCTTGAAATAGATTATGCCCAAACCGAACTTTTACAGGCTAAAGGACAATTTGACCCAAAATTGATTTCGGGTTTTGATAGAAAAGCTATCAATGGCGACGATTATTACAATCGCTGGGTTACAGATTTGAAGATTCCGGTTTGGGGTGGAATTGATGTAAAACTCGGAAACGAAAGAAACTCTGGTAAATATTTACGCCGAGACGAATCAGATTACCTAAACTTTGCAGGATTTAGTGTTCCTGTCGGGCGGGGTATGCTACTTGATACCCGTCGAAACACATTAGAACAAACCAAGATTTACCAAAATATCGCAAAGGCCGAACAGCAAAAAATGATAAACAAAATCATTTTCTCGGCAGCAAAAGATTATTGGGAATGGTACTTGGCGTACCAAAATTTCTTACTCCAAAAAGAGGGTCTTGATTTGGCTCAAAATCGTTTTGAACTCTTGGTACAAAGAGCCAAAATTGGAGAAGTTGCGGCGGTTGATTCGGTAGAAGCCAAGATAACTTATCAAGATAGACAGGTTGGCTATCAGCAAGCAGCAGTTGATTACATAAATACCACTGTAATTGTTTCAAACTACCTCTGGAATAACCAAGAACAACCCTTAATGATACCCGAAGGCGTGATACCGCAAACCGTTGTTTCGACCTCGGTAGAACCCGAAATCTTGGAGAATTTAAGACAACAAGCTCAAAAAAATCACCCTGAGATTGCAAAACTCAATTTCAAATTTGACCAACTCAAAATCGAAGAAAGATTTAGACGTGAGATGCTAAAACCACAATTAGATTTGAGTTATAGTGTAGCATCTTCGCCCAAATATGGTCTTGAAAATTATTCAATCATCCGAAGTAACCATAAAATAGGTGTAGATTTTGAGATGCCTTTGTTCCTACGAAAAGAAAGAGGAAAACTGCAACAGGTCAAAATCAAACAATTACAAACTGATTTAGACCGCCGACAGCTTTCGAGAGAGATTACAAATGAGGTAAATATCGCCTACAACGAGGCTGTTTACTTAATGCAACAATTGAAAACCCAACAAGACGCAGTAAAAAACCAAGAGATATTACTCAAAGCCGAGCAAAATAAATTTCAGATTGGAGAGAGTTCACTTTTCCTGATAAACTCGCGTGAAAGTAAATTAATTGATATGCGTCTTAAAGTAGAGGCTCTAAAAAGTAAATACCAAAAGGCGATGGCTTCGATGGTTTTTGCGGCAGGTCTTTCTGAATTGCCATAAATTGTTAAAAATCATTGTTAGAATTTACGAATATATACTACATTTGTTTGTTACCAGACGGCCGATTGGGGGTCTAAATAAATGTAATTATAAATCGTTTTAGCAATGAAAAAGGTATTATTATCAGCGTTAATTTTAGTATTGGTAAATGTTTCTTTTGGACAAACTATTTTGGCTGGTTCGGAATTATTTGAGAAAAACCGCCTCGAAGGAATGTATTTCACGCTGAGTGTTGATAAAAAATACATTGACAAAGAGTGGCCGCTTTACCTCCAAAAATTTGGTAAAGTTACTAAGTCAAAAGAAGTAGTTGAGGTAGGAGGAGCAAAAATCAAGGATATTTCGTCTGACCCAGTTTACATCAGAAGCAAGGTAACTGGTGATAAAACTAAAACAACCGTTTTTTGCTCTTTTGATGTAGGAAATGGCATAACAGTTACCCAGAGTTCTACAAACTATGTGGCTGCTGAACAAATATTAAAGGAATTTTATACGCAATCAATGCACAACGAAGACATTCGTTTGGCCGAAAAAGATGCAGAACTTTCTGAAGATAACTACAACAAAGTTGTGAAAACGGGTGATAGGTTAGCCAAAGACATTGAGCGAAATAAAAGAGAAAAAGAGAATTTATTGAAAAAATTAGATGAGAACAAAGCCGAACTCGAAAAACTCTTAACTGACCAAGAAAGCAATAAAAAAGACCAAGAAAATGCCAAAATTGCCTTAGATGAAAAGAAAAAGGCAATTGAACAAGTGAAGAAACAATAAATCCAAAGCATGAGCCATCCCGAATTTTGAAAAAAACCATGACCTTTCGGGGCAAAAAATCAAAACTCCAAATTAAATAAAACGAGTTCCGTAGGAATGATATATTACTTGATATATGCTGTTCTTACGGAACTCGAAATTTTTATAAACTGTAAGATAACTTCCCTGAAAACCGTTAAACTGATATACTATAAAAGCCTAATTTTGAGCTATAATATCCCACACGGATTCTATTCTTTTCAATTAATCGAGTTATTTCAGAGTCTATAAATTATGGAATTATCCACCAATATTTGACAATCAATTGGGTCATTTTAAATTCGGAATAACTCATTTCTCATTTTAGTTACAATACGGATTGACCTTGATGTGTACCCGACCCGTTGAAGGGCTAAGTGAGGTCCCGGGTTTTAGAACTACTCTTTTCGATACCATATTCATATCAGTTGACCCTGAAACGGTGTAAGAATCCCCCGTGTAATTACTTATAATAAGCTGGTCTCTTGCGGTTTCATGTCTGATACCATTCGTATAAGTGATTGAGGTATTTGATGTCGATGGTCTGAAAACAATATCATCCGCAATCAATGCAGTGAGCGAAGGAGTAGTTGTTAAAAACGAACGCATTCTTGTACCTTGCCCGGCTGTAAATAAAGACCGACAGGGGCGGAATCCATAAGCCATCATATTTGTAGTCATAGGTGCATAAGCCACCCCACAGGCATCATTGGCTCCGCCAGTATAAACACAAGATGAATTAACTGTACCATTTGGGTCGGCGGGGGTGTCACAGAGTAAATCTCCTTGAGAAGTACAATCATAACAGGCATTTCCACTATTTCGGGTTACATTCTCAGCTCCATAAAATGTCTCAAAAGTATGCAAAAGCCCAAAACAATGGCCAGCTTCATGCCCCATAGTCGAAATATTATCGGTCGGAGTTATTGCCCAGCCACCCATACTCATATAAGTATTAGGTATGGCATAAGCAGTACCATTGAGAGTACCGCTGTTACTATCCAAATAATTATGAATAAACAAATTCAAGCATCCAGAAATAATATATGGGTTTAATTCTGCCTCTTCGGTATCAGAATTATGCGTGTTCAAATCAGTATTATTGACCTGTCTAATATCTATCAGGATGAAACAGATGTTGTGGGCTGCATACTGATTTGCCATATTTTGTACCTGCCTGATAATATCAGCATCTGGGGCGGCTCGGTTACTCCCATCATTATTGGCAAATACTGTAACATAAAGCCTAACAGCATAAGGAACATTAATGGCGAGTATCGCATTTAAACTATCTTTCTCTTTTTGCGAGAAGATTTTTGGTGGTGTCAGAATTCTCGTACCACACTCGGCTGGTTGTTGGTTTTGAGCAATAGCCGAACTCACGGATAAAATAAATAAGGACAAAATGAGTATATTTTTCATTGTAATGAAGTTAAAATTGGTGATTGAGAATTACTTTTCATCTATTTTTTTCTTTAGAGCTTCAATCTCTTTTTGCTGTTGAATGCTGTAAAGCGTCAATTCTTCAATCTTTTGCATCATTTTAGTCATCAATTCTGAAACGTGAGCACCATTTTCTTGAATAGTCTTAGCAGAAGGAACATCAGGTAAATGTTTATTTTCTTTGATAAAGTTCTCGACTTCGTTAAGAGTTTTAAGTTTGAAACTATCTTCAAAAACATAATCAGCCCAGCCAGTTTCGACAATTACTTCGTTGGCTCTTATTGTGCCAAGTACGTCTAATTTATTATCTGGAGTAGTAGTGCCGATACCTATATTACCATCACCTCTGACATAAAAACGAGGAGTACTGTTGTACTCTAATTGCCAATAATTGTCAGTCAAAGTTGCACCATTGAGATATGTTTGAGCAGTAAATTTATTTGTATTTAAAGTGGTTGTCCAGTTGATACGTGAAAAAGATGAAGTTGCCCTAATTTGAATATGAGGGTTAGTATCACTACCACCATGGTCAATGTGAAGTTTAGAGGTTGGTTCAATCGTACCAATACCTACACCAGTGGTATTTATTGCCATCATATCTGTTGCATTTGCCCCAAAAATAGTTCTATGGGTTCCTCCAGTTGTATATATACGAGCATCACCTGCCCCGCCACCAGCTGTTGCTACGCCAAATTTCAACTTATAAATACTATTTCCAATTGCAAAATCACCATTACCAGTAGCCAAATCCCAGTTACCACCCGCAACATTAAGTGTAGAAATCGGGGAACTAACTCCAACTCCTATTTTTCCATCACCTTTTACATTAAGTAAGAATGAATTTGAGGTTGTACCAGAGTACTCTAATCTCCAATAATTATCAGCGTCTGTAGCACCATCTAAATCACTTTGAGCCACCCAACGATTCGCGTTTTCGACGGTAGTCCAATTAATCCTCGACTGACCATCAGTCCCAGATGAATTAATTTTTAAGTGAGGGTCGGTATCAGAGCCGTCGTGTTCAATTTGTAGCTTGGCAGTAGGAGTAACCGTTCCGACACCGATTTTACCACCTGCAAGAATTGTCATCTTGGGATTAGCCATTGTAACCAAATTGAGAGAACCCGTGAGATTAATGTCGTTCGTGCCTATGTCTATACTATTATTTGCGGGATTTGCGTACATTCCAGCATAACCGTAGAATGTTCCACCCTTTTGCCACATAAGATAACCAGTAGTTCCAGTATGATTTAATGTACCAATCAGAGAAGAACTTCCGACTTTAACATTTAAGGCATTAAACCCGGGTTTCAATTCGACAGATTGCCCAAAAGTATAAGTAAAAGCGATTACAGAAAGAAACAGTAGAACTAATTTTTTCATGGTTTGTAAAATTTTGAGGTAAAACTTATACACAAAGTTTATATCAAGAAACCTCAAATTGTAACCATGCTTTTATTAAGTGGTAAAAGTATTTATTAAACGGCAACCCAAATGTTCAAGTCATTGCTTACTACCAATACTTTGAGGATTACCATCAGTAATATTTTCAGAATCATAAATCTCTTTCATTACTAAGTCAGGTCTTGAACGAGAAATAAGGTGCCCAGATTCGGGGATATAAATAAAATGAGCGTTTTTGCCTGCGAGCATTTTCTTAGCATAATCGAAATTAGACTGGTCGATAATGTTATCTTGGCCGCCTTGCATGACAGTAATTTCAGCCTGAATTTTAGCATAATCGGCTTCTAATTTGCGTAATTCGGCAATGTGAGCAAATTTTTCGTCGGTTGCTGTATTCATTCTTTCGGGCAAAAACCATCGAATCAGAAAGATTTTGCCGAATCCCGAAAACCACCAAAACTTTTCTTTTTCAGGGTCGATAGCCGGTGATAACAAGACGATTTTTTGAACCGACTGGGGGTATAAAGCAGCAAGTTTAACAGCAACTGGGACTCCGTACGACCTACCAATAATGATTGCTTTTTTTCCTGAATAGTTAGATTTTAATGAAAGTTCAATAGCTCTGGCCTGTTCTTCGAGAGTGTAAACTTTCTTTTTGGGTTTGGTTTGAGATTTTCCGTAACCGGGTCTATCAACAGAAATTAAATGAAAGTTTTTTTGAAGCGTGGTATCATCCAAGAAATTGAGATAGCCATCCCAGCTCCCCGGAGCACCATGAATAAATAGTATGGGTTGTTTGGTTTCATCACCAAAACTTACAAAATGAATTTTTGCAGAATCCGTCTGAATCGTGTGGTAAATTGGTTTAGATTTACGATTGGCGTAGTGTTCATTAATCTCTTTATCAGTCATTATCCAACGACTAAAACAAGAGCTTATCAAAACAGATAAAACTGCTACAACGAGAAATCCACGTAATTTCATGCTTAATATCAACTTAAATCTTGATGTAAAACATAGGATTTGTCGATTCTGTTCTATTTGAAATGTTAAATTTTCAAAACCTCACTTCAAACTAAACTTTTTACCGGGTAAAGCTTTTACCAAACCTTGAAATTCGAGGTTTAACAATAATGAAGCCATACGATTGAGAGGAATCTGGCTTTGCCAACTCAGCTCATCTATCTGAATTTCGCCTTTTTTCAAAATAGAAATGACCGCAACTTCTTCACCTGTAAATCTCGTAAGGTCAATTTGGGGTTCTTTTATCTTTTTAGAAGTAACTTGTTGTGCCAAATCCCAGTTGAGGGCTTCGATAATATCTTCAACTTTAGTATAAATCTGGGCTTTGTTCTCTTTTAGTAGTCGGTTACAGCCTTCAGAATATCGATTTACCAAACCACCCGGAACAGCGAAAACCTCACGATTATAATTATTGGCAAATTCGGCAGATACCATTGCCCCACCCTTTTTGGCAGATTCTACCACAATCACTACATCCGATAAGCCCGCGATGATTCGATTGCGTGCCAGAAACAATGCCGCAAGCGGCTGAACTCCAAATGGATTCTCTGAAATTAATGCCCCATTCTGCAACATTGTTTCGGCCAATTTAGCATGACTCGGCGGATACACGCTATCGACCCCATTTGCCATAACACCTACGGTAGAGAGATTATTTTCTACTGCCGAGCGATGAGCCGCTCCATCAATTCCGAGTGCTAATCCACTGATAATCTGAACGTTAGAATGACTCAAACCCTCGACAATCTCATTCGTAATTTTTAAACCGTAATCAGTTGCCTTACGAGTTCCGACTATTCCAACGGTTCGGGGGTGGTTGAGAGAAACGCTTCCTTTTTTATATAAAATAGCAGGAGAATCATAGAGTCCCCGTAATCTCGACGGGTAATCTTCATCGGTAAATACCATGATTTGAGCAGCTTCTTTTTGAGCTTGCTCAATGATTTTTGAAGCTTTTTCGAGTAGAAATTCAGTATTTTTGAAGTTTTCGACAACACCACTACCGATACCCGAAATTTTCAAAAGTCTATCTTTTTTTGCTTTAAAGACCTCCTCGGCGTTACCAAAGTTGTTGATTAGTTGTTTGTATAAAACACTCCCAATGCCCTCAACCAGCGAAAGTGCTACTTGATAGACTTTTCCCATTAAAGTTCTTCTTCTAAGGTTTTCAAAAAATCTTTAAGTTTATTTAATCTACGAATCAAATACCCCCGTTTGTCAAGAACATCCATCCGTTTGTGAAGCTGGATTTTGGCTCCTTCGAGTGTATATTTTTCTTTTTCGACCAATAAAAAAATTCTATCAAAAATATCAAGGTCTCTGTCGGTAAATTGGCGTTCGCCTGAATACTGATTTTTGGATATTTTCAATTCAAATTTATCCTCGTAATACCTTATTTTAGATTTATCAACCCTGTACCTCTTGGCAACTTCATCAATGGTGTAGAATAATTTCTTTACCTCTCTTGTTGGTGCTGGCATCTTTATAATTCTTTTAGTCTATGAAATCACTGATTCAAATTTTATTTCAAATATAGTCTTATTCTCCGAAAAAGTCTTCAAAGAAAATTCAAAACCATGATTTACCAAAATTTCACGAATCAACGTAAGTCCAATTCCTTGTCCATCTTTTTTAGTGGTAAAAAAAGGCGTAAATAACTGGTTTTCAATATCTTGAGGTACGCCCTTTCCATTGTCAATAATTTGTAAAGATTTATTTTTTTTCGATAATTTAATCAAAATTCTACCTTCATTTTCAATAGATTCAATTGCATTTTTAATGATATTTATCAAAACTTGCTCAAACTGCTGAACATCAATATCGATAAAGAAAGCATCAGGATATTCATCAAAGATTAGGTCAATACTATTATCCATCAACCTAAATTCAATCAATTTAATTACTTTTCGGATTACAACTGCTAAATCGATTCTTTCGAGACGAGGCTCAGGCAGACGAACAACATCGGCAAAATTCCGCATGAAATAATTGAGATTATTGTTACGTTCGATGGCAATCTGCAAGGCTTCTCTGATTTCTGAATCTTCATTTTGGAGTTGAAGCGTAGTGTCAATTATTGAGTTTACGGCCCCAATCGAATTATTTACTTCGTGAGCCATCATTCTGATTACTTTTCCATAAGCCTTTTTTTCGGCAGCTAATATTTGTGTGGTCAGTTCTTCAATCATCACAAAAAAACGCGGAAAACCACGGTCTATGAATTGGGCTTTTTGAATTTTATAAGTTTCCCCATTGTAATAGAATGTTTCGCCATCAGCTTTCTTTTCGGGAATACTTTTGACGGTTTCGAGTATCGGGACTCTCGAAATTATGCTTTCGGCTCGTGGATTAATTGCCGTGATTTTGCCATCGTAATCAAAAATTATGATACCAGTTGGTGAAGTTTTTACGAGTTTTTCGAGAAAATAATGTTGTTCTTCTTGTTGTGTTCGTTCGTTTCTAATTTCATCAATCATCTGGTTATATACCTCAATCAGTTCATCCATTTCATGACGCCCAGTTTTGAGGAATTTTACGTTAAAATCTCGGTCTTTGATGGCATTTGCCCCCGACATCAGAAAAGAAATTGGTTGAATAAGTTGCTGGTAAAGTTGCCACGAAATAAAGAGTGAAAATAGGACAAAAATCTCGGAGAAAATGAAAAGAATCTTCTCAGTTTTGAAGACATAAAAACTCAATCCAATGGTGATGGCGTGCAGAACCACTACAAAAACAATAAATTTTGTGCGTAAACTCATAAAGTTTAGTTTTCGTCGGCAAAAGGTATGTTAAATTTTTCTAACCTCCTATACAAGGCACTTCGAGTCAAGCCTAAAGATTTGGCAACTCTGACCACTTTTCCGTTATGAAAATCCATTGCTTGTTTAATCATCGCAATCTCCATTTCTTCGAGAGTCATATTTCCTACTTTCAGGAGTTGTGTACCTACACCTTTGCTTTCAAACGCAATGTTTTGTTGAAAATCAGCGACTTCCAGTACATCACTACTCGAAATCAGGATGGTGCGTTCGACCAAATTTTTTAATTGTCGGATATTGCCCGATAAACTGAGTTGTTTGAGCCATTTCAGGGCTTCTTTACTCACTTGAAGCAGAGGTCGATTGTAAATTTCTTTAAGGTTATTGATAAAAAAATTAACCAAAAGCGGAATATCATCGGGGCGTTCTTGGAGCGATGGAAGCCGAACTGTTATAAGATTTATCCGATAAAATAGGTCTTCTCTAAATGTACCGTTTGCTACCATTTCTTCGAGATTTTTATTGGTAGCACATACAATTCTGACATCAAGCGATTTAGTCCGACTGCTCCCGAGCGGCTCAAAAGTTCGGTCTTGCAATACTCGCAGAAGTTTCACTTG
>JALOLV010000099.1 GCA_025455785.1 Spirosomataceae bacterium
TGGCCGAAGAGATGAAAAGAATTGATGTTGGGCTGATTCCTTTTAAGAAAAATGAGTTCACAAAAAGTATTTACCCACTCAAAATCAATGAATATTTAGCAAGTGGAATGCCAGTAGTTAGCACTGATTTTGCCGATTTAACTGATTTTAAAGGCTTAATTTACGAATTAGAGGAGAGAAATTTTGAAGAAAATCTCAGAATCGCCATTCAAGAAATTGATAAAACATTAATCGAAAAACGGATAGCTTTTGCTCAAGCCAATTCATGGAAAAACAGAGCTGCCGAATTAAATAAAATTATTCAAGAACAATTATAAAAATTTACCAAAATGACTCTTAGACAACAAGAAGAAGGACTTAAATACGCAGAAAACGCATTTAAAGGTACGAGTAGTCACCTAAATCTTGACAAGAAGTTAATTTCTGAAAACTTTGATTTCACTGGTAAAAAGATATTAGATTTTGGTTGTGGAATGGGCGGTATGACCCTTTGGTATGCCCAAAATTGGAATTGTGAGGTTGTAGGTATGGACATCGACCCTAATCATATTGAAATTGCAAAAAAATTACATGCAAAATACAATCTTCCTAAAGTACGATTTGAGTTGAGAAATGTTTTAGAAAATCCGATTCAAGATAAATTTGATTTTATCATACTCAATGACGTTGCCGAGCATATTCCGTTAGATATTCTTGAAAGAATTATCGTTCAATTAAAAGCCTGTTTACATCCGACTGGTGGTATTTTTGTTAGTTACCCACCATGGGAAGGCCCCTATGCTTCGCATTTAAACCATGATATTGCCCTGCCGTGGTGTCAGTTTTTGCCAGATTCTATTCTCCGTAAAATGATGAAAAAGAAAAATAGAGTTCTGGTTGGTACCAAAACACTTATGGAAGAATATTATGAGTTGAATCACTTAAATCACCAGAAGTTAAGAAGGATTTCCAAGAAATCAGGTTTGAAAATCTCTTTCCGCAAAAGCCACTGCAAACTCAATAAATTTAATGGCTTAGAAAAAGTAAATTTCAATAAATCTATTTTTAAATACTTGGTTACTAAAGAGTTAGTGGTTCTTACTGCTTGAAAAATGAAAAAGATTTTAGCCAAACTGAATACCTCATTTATCGAAAGAAGTAGCCTAATGATGGGCAATATTCTAAACGCGGGGCTTGGTTTCCTTACATTCGGGATTTTAGCTCGTGGGCTTTCAAAAGAGGATTTTGGTGTGTGGGTTTTGTATTTGAGTGTATTTGGATTTGTCGAAATGCTTCGTGCTGGTTTTATTTATCAAGCCTTAGTTAAGTTTGTTGCGGCTTGTAAAGAAGTTGCCCAACAACAAAAATTTATTGTTGGAGCTTGGCAAATCAGCTTTTGGCTGACAGCGATTATTCTGGTAGTTCTTTTTATTGTTAAAGTACTATTCGGTTCGTATTTTTTTATCAGATTTTCTGAGTTGTTGTTTATTCAGTATCCGGTCGCCATCTGCTTGATGTTGCCCATCAACATGGCGACCATGATATTTCATTCTCGACAGCAATTCATTAAACTTTGGTTCATAAATTTTCTGCAAAGTGCCCCTTTTTTACTTACCTTGTTTATCTATAAAAACTTTGATTTACAATTTGTTGTCAATACTCATTTGGCTATAAGAGCATTGATTGTTGTTTATATTTTACTCTTTGAAAGCGGAGTTTTTGTTAGAATTAAATACCTATTCGTCATTCCACAAAGTACAGAAAGTGCATATAAAGAGTTAATGAATTTCAGCCGATTTACGGTACTTTCTACGGTAGGAACAAGCCTTTTGAAAAATGTTGATATTTGGTTAATCAATCATTTTGCTGGAGCCAGCATGGTTGCATTATATCAGATTCCACTCAAGTTGGTCGAAGTCTTCGAGATTCCGCTAAGAAGTTGGGCCATGTCGGCATATCCGAGATTTTCAAGAATGTTTGCTGAGGATAATCTCCAAGAACTTAAGTTTAGTTTTAGAAAAGAATTATTGATTTTTACAATTGGAATTGTGCCAATTATCGGAATTGTATTCCATTTTTCGGAAGAAGTTTTATTAATCTTTGCTGGGAATTGCTACCGAGAAGCAGAAATTTTATTGAAGTTTTTGATGATTTACGTTTTGCTACTTCCAACCGACCGCTACCTCGGAATTGCCCTTGATGCCATGAATTTACCTAAAATCAATACATTTAAGGTGTTTATGATGCTTTTTGTCAATATTTTCGGCGATTTTCTTGTGCTTCATTACCAATTAGGATTATCCGCAGTTATTGGAGTAACGCTTTTGAATATTACAATTGGCATTTTTATTGGCGTATATTTCATGAAACAACAATTCAATGAAAAACACGCTATCGCAATTTCAAGTATCTAAGGGAGCCGAGCAACTCAAAAAGCCCCTAAATCTTGTTTTATTGATACTTTTCGGGGTTTTCTTTTCACTTATCATTTCTAAAGTCGGTATCATAGCTGGACTGGGATTTCTGATTCTTCCCTTTGTTTTTTATTTTCTCTATCTTCTATTTACATATCCTAAATTAGGTATTTATAGCACAATTTTTATGGCATTTATGGCCAATGGGATTGCCCGTTACCTTAGCGATGCTCCAATCGGGCTGGCAGTTGATGGCATTTTGGTTCTCACATTTATTGCACTTTTCTTAAAAAAACAAAAAATACCGTGGCAGGAAGCCAATAATGGACTTACGATGGCTGCAGTAATTTGGATGGGATATAATGTTTTAGAAATCTTCAACCCCGAAGCCCGAAGCCTCGAAGCCTGGTTTTATGCTATGCGTGGGGTGTCGTTATACATGTTTTTGGCAATTCCGCTTACTTTCATTTTATTGAGAGGCCGCAAAGATTTAGAGCTTTACCTTCATATTTGGCTGGTTTTATCAATGATAGGGTCAATAAACGGTTTGAAGCAAAATATTATTGGAGTTGATTCATTTGAACAAGCTTGGCTCGATGCTGGAGCTGCAAAACAACACATATTATTTGGTAAATTAAGGGTATTTTCTTTTTACTCCGACGCTGGTCAATTTGGGGCTTCTCAAGCACACACATTGGTTTTGGCCACTATTTTAGCTTTACAAACCGGATTAAGCTTTAAAAGAAAAATTTTTTATTATTCGGCAGCCATCCTTTCTCTGGTTGGTATGTTTATTTCTGGAACTCGTGGAGCAATAGCTGTTCCTGCCATTGGATTCATGACTTATCTATTCATGAGCAAAAACTTCAAGGTTTTTGGTGGGGGAGTTTTATTAGGAGGATTAATATTTTATTTATTGAAGTTCACCTTCATTGGCCAAAATATCTATGCCATCAACCGAATGCGTACTGCCCTTGACCCAAATGATGCTTCTCTTATGGTAAGACTTGAAAATCAAAAGAAATTGGCAAATTATTTGGCTTCAAGGCCATTTGGTGGCGGTGTAGGTTCGGCAGGAAACTGGGGACTCCGTTTTAGTCCAAATAGTTTTCTGGCACAAACTCCAACAGATAGCTGGTTTGTTAGAATTTGGGCAGAAGAAGGCATTATTGGTCTTTCTCTTCATTTGATTATTCTTATTTACATCGCAATTAGAGGAGGAATTCTCTTGTGGAATTTGCCCGACAAAAACCTTCGACAGCAATTTTTAGCAATTCATGCTGGTAGTATTGGAATTTATGTAGCAAGCTATGGCAATGGAGTTTTAGGCCAAATGCCAACTGGAATTTTGCTTTATATTGGGTGGGCTTTGATGTTTAATTCTAAGAAATTTGTTAATCAAAATATTGAATCAATGAGTGTTAAAGCCTTAAAAAAATAGGATAGGGCTTTAGGTTTAGGACTTTCGCTTGACATTTCTTATCTTTCATCTAAACTCTTTTGTCTGATTACTTAAATATAAATTGAAACTTAAGTAGAACATTCTCCTCATAAACCCATATTTCATTCCAATCAATATAAAATTAGTTTTTCTATACTTTAGTTTTAGAAATTCTTTTGCATAAATGGTTTTAAGAATACCTCATTCTCGTAAATTTGTTTTTCAAATAATTATGCTTGATGCAAGAAAAAAATATTAAAGACTCAATAAATTCAATTATTGAAGAGGTTGGGAATAACCACTTTTCAGCAAACTTGAATACACCTTTGCGGGCAGATGCTTTTGAATTGGATGATGAAGAAAAGATTGACCTCATCGAAGAGAAATTTCGGGATATTATGCACATTTTGGGTCTTGATTTGCTTGATGAAAGTCTCAGAGGAACCCCACGAAGAGTAGCGAAAATGTATGTAAAAGAGGTGTTTTCTGGTTTAAATCCAGAGAATAAACCACCAGTAACGCTCTTTACAAACGAGTATAATTATTCGGAACTACTGGTTGAAAAAAATATTCAGTTTTATTCTCATTGTGAGCATCATTTTGTGCCAATTGTTGGTAAAGTTCACATTGCTTATGTTTCATCCGGAAATGTCATTGGCTTGTCAAAACTTCATCGAATTGTAAATTATTATGCTCGGAGACCACAGGTTCAAGAAAGACTAACAATGCAAATCGGAAATGCCCTGAAAGAGGCTTTAATGACCGAAAGCGTAGCAGTAATCGTTGATGCCGACCATTTTTGTGTTTCTTCACGAGGTGTCCAAGACCAAACAAGCAGTACAATTACGAGTTATTATGGTGGTGTTTTTGAGAGAACCGATAAGCGAGACGAATTTTTGAAATTGTTAAATATCTAAACATTTAGACATTTCGGGGAGTTTTTCAGTAAACTTAAATTCTTTGATATGTCATTTTCAAATAAAAATTTTTTGATTGTTGGTGCAAGTTCTGGTATTGGTAAATCAATTGCTCAAAAACTACTCGAAAACAATGCAAATGTATATTCGGTTTCTCGAAACACCCCCGACATTGCATTAACCAAACATTTAGTTTGGGATGCCAAACAACCAGATAATTCAGTGTTTAATGAGTTACCTGCCGAACTTCACGGTATCGTCTATGCACCCGGCACAATCAACCTAAAACCGTTTAACAGACTTTCTAAGGTTGATTTTCAAAATGATTTTGAAATTAACGTTTTAGGGGCAATTGATGTAATACAAGCTAATTTAAACCGACTAAAAGCGGCTCAAGATTCATCGGTTGTCTTGTTTAGTACAGTTGCTGTTAAAGTTGGAATGGGTTTTCATGCTTCAGTTTCGGCTGCAAAAGGTGCGGTAGAAGGTCTGGTAAAATCACTCGCTGCCGAGTATGCCTCATCAAAAATAAGATTTAATGCAGTTGCTCCATCATTAACAGATACACCTCTGGCCAAAAATTTACTTTCAACTCCCGAAAAAATTGATGCCTCAAACAAAAGACATCCTCTTGGTAGGGTTGGCACGGTTGATGATATAGCCTCAGTTGTAGAATTGTTATTATCCGAAAAAGGAAGTTGGATAACTGGCCAAATATTAAATATTGATGGCGGAATGAGTTCGATTAAAACCACTTAATCAAAAATTTAGGTTTTAACACGCCATTTTGCCGCTTGTTCAATAATTATAATTAAATTTAAAGAAAATACTCAATATTTGGTTATTATTTACACTAACTAAACAAGACCATGTTTTTCTTATTTTGGCTGATTCCAGCATTAGTTTTGATTTTTTTGTCGGTTGTAATCGTTCAGCAGGGCAATGTAGCAGTAATTACCGTTTTTGGTAAATACCAGCGAGTAATGACTCCGGGGTTAAATTTCAAAATACCGTTTATTGAGTACGTGTATCGAGTAATTTCGATTCAGAACCGCTCGGCCGAATTATCTTTTCAAGCGATTACAAATGACCAAGCAAATGTTTACTTCAAAGCGATGTTGCTCTACACGGTAACTGACCAACAAGAAGAAACCATTAAAAATGTTGCATTCAAATTTATTGATAATACAAACTTCATGCAAGCGTTAGTTCGCTCTATCGAGGGTTCGATTCGTAGTTTTGTGGCTACAAAAAAACAATCAGAAATCTTAAGTTTAAGAAACGAAATCGTTGATGATGTCAAATCAAATCTCGACCATATTCTTAATGGCTGGGGCTACCATTTAATTGATTTACAGATTAATGATATTACATTTGATGAAGAAATTGTTCGTTCGATGGCTAAAGTAGTTGCTTCTAATAACCTAAAAGCCGCCGCCGAAAATGAAGGACAAGCTCTATTAATTACCAAAACAAAATCGGCAGAGGCCGAAGGTAACGCCATCAGAATTTCGGCAGAAGCTGAAAGAGAAGCCGCTAAATTGCGTGGACAAGGTTTGGCTCAGTTTCGTGAGGAAGTCGCCAAAGGTATGGCTGTTGCTGCCAAAGAAATGGAAAAAGCGAGTCTTGATTCATCACTCATTCTTTTTGCACTCTGGACAGAGACTCTCCGCCAAGTTGCACAAGAAGGAAAAGGGAATGTAATTTTTATGGATGGTTCTATAGACGGTATGGAAAAATCTATGAAGCAATTGGCTGCATTGAGCATCAAAGAAACAGAAAAAAAGAAATAGTAATTATTCCGATTTGTTGAATAATTTTTTGAAAATATTGTTAATTTTGCAACATTAGTATCAAACATACCCCTAATTTAAGGGGTATGTTTGTTCATTATCTCCACAAAATATATCATAAAGTCCGCCGTTAGAATTATGTTGGATTTTTTAATTTCATGAAAATGTCAGAAACAAAACAAAAGTACATTGCAAAACCTCCGTTACGTGCAAAAAACAAATTTAAACCCGCCTACAAAGAAGAGTGGAAGGAGTTTTCGTTCGGGATTCCGACCTCACGCCGATACGCCATTTCAAATTTAGGACGTTGGGCATCTTTTGAAAAAGACTTACTGACCGATGGATTTATCCTCAAAATTGTAAAGACAGAAGGTGGTCTCAATTATTTTGCACAATTATGTACTTTCACGGTCGAGAAGAAACGTGGGAAAGAGGTAAAAAAGCGAGTTTCAAAACTCAAAATGATTCAATATCTTGTTGCAGAGAAGTTTATTCCAAACGATGACCCTGAAAACAAGACCGAAGTGATTCATATCGACTATGACCGTTCAAATAATGTTGTTGAAAATTTGAAATGGGTTACAAAAGAGGAGGCCGAAAAACACAGTCAAAAAGACCCTAATGTTTTAAATAAATATGGTCTAAAATATAAGTTGAGAGGCCATAAATTATCAATAAATAAAGCACGAAGGCTCAAAAAATTAGTTTTGGAAGGTCGCCTAAAACCAACTACATTGGCTAAAATGTTTGGAGTCAGCTTAGTTCAAATATACCGAATAAGATGGGGTGAATTATGGGCAAAACTCGATGTAGATGATGTAAACTTAGATGCCGAAGATGAAGAGAAAGAATCTTTGGCTAATGTTGCCTAATTTTTGCAAGAAATAAATTAAAAGCCACCGATTTTTTCGGTGGCTTTTGTTTTGATGATTTACGCTAAAATTGGTTTTACAACTTCGCCTGCTACATCAGTAAGCCTATATCTTCTACCTTGAAACTTAAAAGTCAATTGCTCATGGTCAATTCCCAACAAATGCATTATCGTAGCTTGTAGGTCATGAACATGAACGGGGTCTTTGGTTATATTATAGCTAAAGTCGTCGGTTTCGCCATGAATATATGCCTTCTTGATTCCGGCTCCCGCCATCCAAATTGTATAGCACCTTGGGTGGTGGTCTCTTCCATAGTTTTCTTTTGTCAGTTTACCTTGTGAATAGGAACCTCTTCCAAATTCTCCTCCCCAAATTACCAAAGTTTCATCAAGCAGACCACGCTGTTTTAAATCCATGATTAATGCCGCAGATGCTTGGTCAACTGATTTAGTCATAATCTTGATGTCGTTTGGTAAATTACCGTGTTGGTCCCAACCTTGGTGGTATAATTGAACAAATTTAACTCCTTTTTCGACCAGTTTTCTGGCTAAAAGTGCATTTGCTGCAAAAGTTCCTTGTTTTCGGGCATCTTCACCGTACATTTTGAAAATATAGTCAGGTTCATTCTTGATGTCGAGCGTTTCAGGAACCGAAGTTTGCATCCGATAAGCCATTTCATACTGCGACATCCTGTTATTTATCTCGGGGTCTAATACTTGTTTATATTGGTCTTGTTGGAGCTTAGCCAAATAATCAAGCATTCTCCTGCGTGAAGTTTTACTTATTCCAGATGGATTATTTAGGTAGAAGACAGGGTCTCCACCCGAACGAAATACCACACCTTGATGAGTCGAAGGCAAAAATCCGTTTCCCCAGAGTTTTGCATAAAGTGGCTGGTCTCCGCCACGAGCCTTTGATAAAAGGACAACAAATGCAGGTAAATTTTGGTTTTCTGAACCCAATCCCCAGCTTACCCAAGAACCCATCGACGGTCTGCCACCCTGTTGTGAGCCGGTTTGAATAAACGTTACGGCAGGGTCATGATTTATCGCTTCGGTGTGCATTGAGCGAATAAAACAGAGTTCATCCACCACTTTTTGAGTGTATGGCAATAACTCACTAATCCACATTCGTGATTTGCCGTATTGATTAAACTTGTAATACGATGCCGCTAACGGAAATCTACTTTGTCCGGCTGTCATTCCAGTCAGTCGCTGTCCTTTACGAACCGACTCAGGTAAATCCTGCCCAAACATTTTTTCGAGCATGGGTTTGTAGTCGAATAGTTCGAGTTGAGAAGGTGCCCCGCTTTGCAATAAATATATTACCCTCTTGGCTTTTGGAGCGAAATGTGGTTTTCCGATGATTCCATCACTACCCAAAGAGTCTTTTGGCAGCAATGAAGCCAGTGCTGTTGCTCCAAGACCTAAACTTGCCGAACTTAGGAAGTTTCGACGACTCATTTGGTCGTGAATCTCTTCTTGAATTGTATTCATTTTATAAATGTTTTTGAATTCGACTTATTTCTTTTTGTAAACATCATCACTCACTGTATCAGCCTTAGCTTTCAAAAACTCTTCTACTTCTTTTTGAGAAATCCCTAAATCCACGGTGGCATTTGTTAAAGACTTTTTCAATTCATCGACACCTGCTTGTGTAGCTTTAGATTGCCATAAATATATCTTTTTTAGATTTTTATTGTTTGCCAATTGCCTTAAACCTACATCAGTGATTTGAGTACCAATTAAATTGAGATATTCTAAGTTTTTTAAAGATGCCAGTTTTGACAAGGCAGCATCCGTGATTTTTGTATTTTCGAGGTGTAATCTGGTTAGATTTTTGAGTTTAATAATTTCTTCTATCGATTTATCTCCAATCTGTGTATCGCTTAATCTTAACCAGAGGGTCTGGTCAGTTAGTTTAGATAAAACGGCCGATTCTTTATCAGAGAAATTTCTATTGTTAATAAAACTAATCTCTAAAAAATTACTATTTTGAGCAAATGGTAAAATTAAAGCACCATTTTTCTTCAATTCAGCAATTGAACTCTCTGA
>JALOLV010000100.1 GCA_025455785.1 Spirosomataceae bacterium
TTTTGTACTTTTAAGATGGTTGTATTCGGTATTTCCTTAATTTCTATTAATTCTCTTTTTTCGATTTATTTATTACCAGTACTTAGACTTAATAAATTCAATACTTGGTAGTGGTGTTCTTATTTATTCGGAGAGATTACATCATAAATCATTCGCTATCATTCAGAAACAAAAATTTTAAATAAAAGAGGCTAAATAAATAGCCCCTCTATTATCTAATCAACCTAATTCGCATAAAGTCAAAAAGCTATATTGCGAGTATAATCGTTCAGCACGTGGGCTATGCCATTTGAATACCGTAAGTTATGGGTTCTTACTGTAGTTCCTCTACGCGACGATGAAAGTGGAGGAACCGTAGCAGGATTTACAGTGATTGTGTATCTTTCATCTCTTCGCAGTAAGATTTTACCCGTATCTCCATCGTTTAGAGTTTGAAAAAAATAATCGGCAGCAATAACCTTCAGTGGGTTGTTTTGCTCAACAAAATCATTGATGATATGGTACTTCAACAGATTGGTCAGTCGAGTTTTATCTGCTCTGCTCACAGGTCCAGCCACTGTGCCAGTGAGAGCTTGGAATATTTTATTTGGGTCATCGAAGGCATTATTATTCAGAAGTAAAAATGTTCTTTTGTCACCTTTACGATTGAATTCATCGATTAATCCCGTGTACTCAATTGCTTGAATGAGATAATCAAACTTAAACTGGTCGATTACAGCCGCACCCGCCGGCGTTTTTTGAGTTTGTAGCCACTCCCAAACGGTTTGGTTTTCGTAAGTGTCAATATCTGCAACCTCGGGTACGAATTTGAAGGGCTTTTGGATTTTTAGCTCGCAACTCGAAACACTCAGTAATACTACCAATAAGGAAAAACTAAATATTAATTTCATTTTAAAACAATTTTAAAGTTAATATCAAGTAATACGACTAATTACTTTAATAAACACTAAGACACTAAAAGTTGACTTTCAATAGTTAATTACAATGTTCAATTAATGCTGACTGATTACTTAGTAACCTTCGGTCTGTGTCAATAATGGATTGTCAATTAAGTGCCTTTCAAAGATTGGAAATAGTAATTTTTTGTCGGTCTGGCCATTGATAGGATTCATCACCTGAACAGCCTTACCAGTTCGGATTAAATCCCACCATCTTACGCCTTCGCCGAGCAATTCAAACTGGCGTTCGTCCAATAAAAAGTCTTCGAGTTGTTCTTTGGATGTAAAATCGGCGGCTCTGACAGTAGGCAATTGTCTGGCTGTCCGGAGCTGATTGAGCAATGCCACTGCAGCATCTTTATTGCCGAGCTGGTTTTCGGCCTCTGCCAATAATAAAATGGTATTGGCATATCGGTAAACATGGATGTCGGTATCATCAGCGATGTTGGCATTTGCTTTCCTGTATTTAGCAACCCTCGAAGACCCAACTGCCACTCCACTTTCGCGGCTCTCGAAATACCTCCAATCGCCAAAGAGAGTTCGTCCCGCCGCATCTTTTGTTCTCGGCTGGAAATTCGGGTACAACCTATACCAAGATACCGAATCAATCGGGAATCGGCTGGTCCATTTGTTTTCTAAGCGTGTGCTTATGTAAGCATCAGGAATCCCACTGAAAAAAATCCCTTGGACTCCGCTTCTGTCGGTATCGGTCAAATCATATCTTATTGAGAATATTAATTCTGGACCAACCATTGATTTACCCCCTAAAAGAATATCATTCAGAAATAATCTCTGCCATGCCTCACGGCTTGTAACTAAGCTAAAGGCATTGAGCCTAACTATGTTAGTGAGAGCAGTCTTGGCTTTTGCGTAATCTTTTAGGTACATATATACCTCTCCTTGTAGTGACCATAAAGCAGCCTTTGAAAAACGGAATTGGTTTACATTCTGGGTTATGAGTCTTTCGGCTGTTTGTAAATCAGGTAAAATTACCTTCTCCAAAATTTCGGAAGCCTTTGTTCGAGGTCTTTGAATCTGCTGGTCGAATCCTTTTAATGCTTCTGTAAATAAAGGGACATCTCCCCAGACCCTGATTGCGTGAAAATAAGCATAGGCACGGATGGCGTGTGCTTCTCCCAGCAACTGTCGGTCATAGCCTGCTATCTTCGGGATATTTTCAATCGCTAAGTTGGCACGTGAAATCATCAAGTAGAATTCATCCCAACGGAGCGTAGATGAGTTGGTAGGTGTTATAGAATTGGTCAGTAGTTCTAAGATTTCGGCGGTTGAAGTTGATGGATTACGGGTCATATTATCAGACCTGAATTCTCCCCATCGATAATACTTGTTATCGTATGTTTTTTGCATACCATCATAAATAGCCGCAACCCCAGCCACCACATCGGTTTGAGTCTTCCAGAATTGCTCTTCTGAAAGCTGGCTATATGGTTGTTCATCTAAAATTCCTTCACAAGAACTCAGCCACACAAACAATAGCGAAGCACTTATGACTATCTTTATATTTTGTATTTTTTTCATCTTCTAATCCGTTTTCAAATTTTTAGAAACCCATTTTTATACCAATTATAAAATCTCTTTTGTTAGGATACCTCAAGTTGTCTTGTCCTATTTGGAGGGTGTTTCCTCGGGTGCCTAACTCAGGATTATAACCTGGGTAGCTTGTCATGGTAATGACATTATTGACTGACAAATTAACACTGGCTGTTTTTATCCAAGATGCTTTTTTTAATAATTTGTTGGGTAAACGATAAGAAAAACGAAGGTTTCTTAACTTAATAAAATCGCCTTTGTTTATATATTGTGAGTTGGGACCAAGTCTATTTTGGGTTCTGTTTCGGTCTAAGCTGGCGTACTCGGCAATATCGCCCGGCTTCAGCCAAGCATTCTCAATTCTTTCGGGTGCTGGAGTTTCGTTGGCAGCGTTTAGGTCGTTTCTTTGCTGGTCATAGTTTCTGAATATCTGATTTCCGAACACGTAATCAAACAAGAAAGAAAACGAAAACTCGTTGTATTTGAATTCATTGAAGAAACCACCAAAATATTTAGCCAAACCATTACCAAGAATTTCTCTATCGAAACCATTGATTTGGAGATTATTATCCAAGTCATTCCAGTTGATGTCGCCACCTCTGAGAACAACACTTCCGATTGCTTTTCTTCGGATTGTTCCGGTGTAGTCGGTCCCGTTCAATTGATATTTTACGAATGTTCCATTCTCAAATATTGGAGTAAGCTGCGTACCGTTTGGGTCGAAGGCATTGTGTTGGTCAGTAGGAAAAATCCCTAAATTTCGGTATCCGAAGAAATTACCCAATGGCTGACCCTCTTGAATGAAGAAGTTTCCACTCATAAAACCATCCTCGTCGGCCAATTCTAAAACTTTATTTTTTTGGTAAGTGAAGTTAAAGCTACTGAACCATTCAAATGATTTGGATTTATACACCGAACCACTGAGATTGATGTCGATTCCGTTGTTTCCGACCGAGCCAATGTTTTGACGTACTTGCGAAAACCCAGTCTCTTCTGGGAGTGGTACATCATACAGCAGATTGCGTGTAATTTTATTCCAAAAATCAACTTCTACATTAAGTCTTGATTTGAAAAGTGTAGCACTGACACCATAGTTTGTTGAAAAAGTACTTTCCCAACCCAAGTTAGGGTTTGATAACTGGAAAGCTGCAATACCATTTACTCCATTATAAATAGAACCGGGACGATACAATAGCAATGATTCGTAGTTGCCGATTCGCTCGTTGCCTGTTTCACCAAATGTGGCTTTAAGCATCAAATTATTTACGAAACGAACATTTTTAAAGAAATTTTCGCCACTTACCCTCCAGCCGATTGAACCTGATGGAAAGATACCGTATCTTTTGTTTACCCCAAATCTCGAAGACCCATCTCTTCGGATTGTACCCTTCAGTAAGTATCGACCACCGAAGTCATAAGAAACATCTCCAAACAAACCGGTTAGAGAGTGACCATTTTTGTCGGTTCGGGTATCGCCTAAGTTAAATAATTGGACGTTATTGAATGTACTTATGTTATCAGATACAAACTCAGTAGCTCGTATTTGATAAAATTCGTTATTCCAAAACTGGGTAGAATAACCCGCCAAAGCACCAATTGTATGCTTATTGATTTTTTTACGAAATCTGAAATAGTTTTCTTGTAGGATATCGTAGCTTAAATCTCCATTTTCTCTACCAGTAGCGGGTCTTAGTACTCCATTTACAACTGTTTGTACTATTGATGGGTCAAACTCATTGTATTTTTCAAATCTAAAGTTTACACCAATTGTTGATTTGAATGTAAGGGACGGGGCAATCTCAAACTCTAAAAAGTTGAATGATTGTACTCGATAATTGCGGGTATCTCTAACCGAAAACAAGGCCTGTGCCACTGGATTACGTCGGCCAGCGATTTCGGGAGTCAGCGAACCATCCGGCTCAAAGACTGGAAAATAGGGAATCCTCTCGGCCATTTGCTGAAAAACAAATCCTTCGTTGAGACCACGACCAAGCTCGTAAGATAGATTTAATGATGTACTACCACTCAATCGTTTAGTGATTTCGAGGTCTAATTTTAGCTTTGTATTTATACGGTTGTACGAACTTTTTAAGACAATACCATCTTCGTTGAGATAGCCAGTATTCCAATAAAAACGAGATTTGGCACCTCCACCACTCAACGAAATATTGATTTGGTCTCTGACACCCGTTTTTGTCAATAGAGCGTGCATATCATTTGAAATCTGATACAGAATACTCGTAGAATCAGCCAGTTGTAGCTCTGGAGGCAGACCGCTTCTGACGTTTTCATAAAAAAAACGTTGACGGGTGTTGGCCAGTGGAATCGAACTTGCTAACTGGCTATATACTCTACCATAATCAATATCAAATTTGAAATCTCCACTTTTACCTGACTTCGTTGTGATAATAATAACCCCATTGGCCGACTTCGAGCCGTAGATTGCCGCCGAAGCCCCATCTTTCAATACCTCTATCGAGGCTATATCGTTTGGGTTGAGGTTATCTATATCGTCTAATTGCTGTCCATCTACAACATATAATGGATTAACCCCAGCATTGAAAGTGGATGTACCTCGGATACGGATATCCGAACCCGCCCCAGGACCACCATTTGAAGTGATTTGGACACCCGCCATACGACCCTGAACCGCATCAAAGGCATTTACTGGAGTTGTTTGTTCAATGTCTTTATCTTTAATTGAGGTAATTGACCCCAAAATATCTTTGCGGCTTGAGGTAGAATAGCCCGTAACCACAACTTCGTCGAGGGCTTGGGTGTCTTCTTTGAGAATAACATTGATGGTGTTTTTATCACCAACAACAACCTCCTGGTTTAGATAACCAATAAAGCTAAATACCAATGTTGTTTGCTTATTCGGAACAGTCAGTTGAAAATTCCCATCTGCATCTGTAAGTGTTCCAATGTTTTTTCCCTTGACCTGAACCGAGACCCCAGCTAATACAGCTCCGTCTTCATCTTTGACATTTCCTTTGATTCGTTCTTCAAGAGACTTAATTTCAACCTTTATCTCTTTAGGCTGGAGTTCGATAAAACCAACCTCTTTCTTAAATAACAAGATTTGGTAATTGCCTGCAAGCTCATAAGAAATTTTTAAGGGCGTAAAAATTTCATTTAAAATCGTTTTCAATTGTTCGTTTTTAGCTTTTACGCTAACTTTTTGATTTATTTTTACTTCTTTAGGGTTAAAAATAAACCTCACATTTGAAACACGCTCAATCTTATTCAGAGTGGTTCTTAAGTCTTCGTTAGTAACCTCAAGGTTAATCTTTTGCTCCAAAAGCTCTTGTCCAGCGATTTCATGAGCATACGAAAAACCAATAAACGACACAATAAACAGTATTTGTGTTATTGTAATCTTCATAAGTTTTTTGAAATGATTAAAGAGTAGCTTTTTGTTCATCTATGATTGAGTTTTTTACATAGATGCCGTTATACTTTTAAAAATACTTACTTTAATTAAAGTTTTTTTAAAAATAATACAAAAAAATAAATCGCTAATCCAATGACTCACTAAGTGCTTGAAAATCAGAACATTTGGTTTAGCCCCCCTTTTTTTTAAATCTGTATTGATTTAGTGAGTATGTATCCAATGTTGTTGGATTCTGTATATAGTTGCTGATTCCATCATTAGTTTTGGTTAATTAGGTTTTATATGGAAACCAGATTGTGTATTGCATGATACTGGTTTCCTTTATTTCGTCAGGGTCTTGGTATGTAGAATTCGTCTTTGACATAAACCAGTAACTCATTATTTTTTGTGGTCTGAAAAATAATCTTATTTGTCAAAATAAGTATTGACACCCCAAAATAATTCGATTGAGTATTTTTTCAGGTCGCTTGTGCATTACCCAGAGTTTTGTAAATACACTAAGTATAGGTGAATTAAACAAAAATAAACCCTCAGGAGATTCTCCGAGGGTTTTATTTTGAAATTATTTTGACACCATTATTTCATTTTAATAATTTCGCTTCCAGCCAACAAAAAAGCTCCTGTTCCGAAGTTTTGCCAACTGTCTTTATCGGCAGGTTTTGGGTCATAGCCGATATTTTGTACCCAACCTACTTTGCCAGATTCCTGCTGACATTCTTTCATCGAGTTCCAAGCCTTCAAAACGGCCGGCTTGTATAGCTTGGCATCTAAATACCCATTGTTTACTCCCCACGCAAAAGCATAAGTAAAAAAGCCACTACCGCTTACTTCGCCGTGCGGAAAACTCTCGGGGTTGAGTAAACTTACTCGCCACAGACCGTCTGCTGGTTGTAAATCAAGTACCTTTTTTGCCATTTTTTTGTATAAATCTTCGTAAAATGGTCGATGCTTGTAATTTTTGGGCATATCTTCGAGCATCATAGCAAGCCCTGCCAAAACCCAACCATTTCCTCTCGACCAAAATACTTTCTTTCCGTTTGGTTCTTTTCGGTCTGCTTCTGTGCCTTTCCACAAGAAGCGATTATCTCGATAAAATAGATTTTCTTCTTTATCAAAGAGCAAATTATAACACTCCATGTAGTATTTGTGCATTTCATCGAGGTACTTTGGGTCGTTTTTATAGACCGAGTACCGAGTAATTATCGGAGGGGTCATAAATAGGGCATCACACCACCACCAGAGTATTACTTGCTCTTTGTTACCTTTACCTACTTTCCAATCTTGGGGTTCGTATAAATGTACTTGAATAAACTTTTCAGTTGGAGCTAAATCTACTTCTTTTTCGCCTAACTGTTTGAGATACAAATACGCATTTGAAATGACAACATCATCGGCGTGGAATAATCTTTCGTAGGTTTTCCAAGCATTCTTACGACCCATATTAAGCATAGCGTCGTAGTAGGGCTGGGCTTTGGTGGCTTGGTGGGCCTTCATGACACACGTATAATAAGCACCGTTTGTCCAATCGGTTGGTGCTCTCGAAAAAATGGGGTTTGCTTCTTGCCATGCCAACGCACTTAGCATTGCTTGTGCGACATCCATATTGCGGTTTTTTGTTGCAGGCTTTGTTGTTTTACAAGAAAGAAGTAGAGCAAATACCAAAGCTATCACAATTACTCTTGGTAAATATTTCATTTGTTTTGTTGATATGTTTAGAAAATTAACAATTTTGGTTGATTAGTAGAGATTCCAGAATTTTTGAAAACATACTAATTTTTTATAAAATAATTTTCTCAACCAAAATTATTATTCACAAAAAAGCATCTGAAATGACAAAATCAGATGCTATCAAGATTATTTAGAAAAAGATTAATTACATCCTCGACTGTATATGATGATTTGGGCATCTACTACTTCGTAAGTGGAGTTCGTAATCCGACAAATCAGATTTAGTTTTTCATACAAAGATTCGATTTCGAGATTAGCAGTCAGATAACAGTTCTCTATTACTTTTTCATTATAAGTAAAAGTTATACCGTAAGATTTACTAAGAGCCGAAAGTACATCTTTGAGCGGGGTATCTTCAAAGATAAATTCAGATTTTTTGGGTGTTACCAACAATGCTGGGGCTTCGACAATAGATTTTACTAAATGCGATTCTTTATCTGAATAGGATGCTTGCTGATTGGGCGTAAGAATTATGCCGGCCAAATGAGTGTTTTCATTTTCTTTTAATACTTTTAGGTCTTTTTGAAGATAAACCGAGACTTTACCAGTTTTAACTTGCACATTAGCCTCCTTTTGGTTGGCGTACGAATTGACTAAAAAACTCGTTCCGAGTACCTGTGTTGAAAGTTTATCGGTATGCACCCAGAATGGTTTTTCGGGGTTTTTGGCAATATCAAAAAATGCTTGACCATCGAGATATACAACTCGTTTGGTTGGTTCAAATGGGTTTGGATATTTGATAGAACTATTTGGATAAAGCTGAATGGTGCTACCATCTGAGAGTAGAATATCCTGTATTTTATCGCTCGAATTGATGGTTTCTATCAGTTTGCTACCCGAATCACCGAAAGATATAACTTCGTGATTGAGACCTTTCAAACCAAAAAAGTAGATTGCCATGCTGATGCCTATGAAAGCAACAACAGCCGCCGCAATTCTGTAAAAAGAAGGTTTTAGTATGGTGAGCTTACGAGATTTTCGGTTATTAATAATATTTTGTGTAATATCGTCTAATTCTTCGTCAGAAACTTTATTTTCGACTCCTCTTAGGTTTTCTAAAAATGTTTTTGCAAGCAAAATATCATTTTGCTGTTCGGGATTTTCTTTTAGATAATTCTCCCAGAAATCTCGGTCTTCATCGCCAAGAATCCAATTTCGGAAGCTATCGTCTTTAGCAAAATCTTCAAACTGGAAATTCTGATATTTTTTTTTCATTTTTTGATAGTATTTTACTTAGATACCTTTTTAATGATGTTTATACCCACTTTTTTCAAAAAATTTCTACGATTTATAATAAATAGCCCAAAACATGAAAATTACCCCCAATATTTCTCTCAATATTTTAAAAGCTCTCTGCGAAAGATTCGATACCGACTGTGCGTTGATATTCATTATTTGGGCAATCTCTTCACGACTTAAATTCTGATAATATTGTAAATACAACACTTCTCGTTGGCGTTCTGGAAGGCTATCAAGCGAATTTTTAACCTTTTTTTCTAATTCAGACGCCATTTCTTGTTTGATTAAAGAAAGTTCGAAAGATTCTTCTAATAGTAAATCATTATCTTCAAGATTGGTTTCAAAATCATCTCGATTTATTTTTTGCCGAGAAATTTCACGAAAAATCTTACTACGAACCGACCCTAACAAATACGCCTTGACACTATCAGGGACACTGATTCTATCTCTTCGTTGCCAAATCTCAATAAAAACTTCTTGCACGCAGTCTTTTACAAAATCTTTATCTTGATTAAATTTATAGGCGTAATTCTGTAATAAATTAAAGTATTTTTTCACTAACTTACTCAGTGCAAACTCGCTTCCAGCCTTGAGTTGAACCCAATACTCGATGTCGG
>JALOLV010000487.1 GCA_025455785.1 Spirosomataceae bacterium
CAAAACTACTGGCGACCAAAAGGCCTTGGAGATTTATCACGAACTCCTCAATCATACGTTGCAAATTACTCAAAATTTAAGCTGTAAAAAATGCCTTTACTACTCCGATTTTATTGATTATCAGGACATTTGGCCAAATGAAATCTATCAAAAAAGTACGCAAAAGTTGAGCAATGATTTGGGAATCAGAATGGCGTCCGCATTTAAAGAAATCTATGATTCGGGTTTTGAAAATGCTGCCATCATTGGCTCTGATTGTTTGGCTCTCGATGCCAAAACCCTGGAAGATACTTTCACTAAACTAACTAATAACCAAGCAGTTATCGGCAAAGTAGAAGATGGCGGATACTATTTACTCGGACTTAATTTTGATAAATTGGAGCAGAAAGTAGAAGATGTGTTAGAAGCGGTTTTTCTGAATAAAGAATGGAGCCACGCCAATGTTGCAAATGAGGCCTTAGCTGCATTTGAAAAACTTAATCTGAAATACGACTTGATGCCAACTCTTACTGACATAGACGAATACGAAGATTACATCAACCACAAAAAGAAGCATCAAGTTTCAGAAATGGATGAAAAATAAAATTCAGGGAATTTCTTTACAGGTCTGCCTATCGCAACATTAAAAGCTATTTGTGTACAGACTCCAGCAGCTATCCAAGACGCAACCGAGAGTTGTGGAGGCGATAATTGTTTATTTTCATTGAGGTAATCGTCTATTATTTTTTCTAACCATTGTTGCGGTTTTTGAGCAACTCTTAGGCTTTGACAAACATATCTGACAACCTCAACTTCATTGAAATTTTGATTAGGTTCTTTGAGCGAATCTAATCCGAGTTTATCAATAACAATCACTAAAGCCCTATTTTGCTGGCAAATTCTATCAAAGACGAGCGGGATATCAGAGGTAAAATCCAAAGCATTGATTGCCAATTTATGCCCTTCAATGAGCCGGTTTGCGTTGTCGTTGGTAATAAAAATATTTTCGGCCGTTATATCAGCCTCAGGATTAATTGCCAGTAGCCGCTCTTTCAAAGCCAAGACTTTGGCATTTGAGACGTCTTTTTCGGTGTAGTTTTGGCGGTTAAGATTAGATACTTCGACGGTATCGCCATCAACAATTGTTAATTTTTCAAAACCAAACCGCAATAAACACTCAGCAATGATACTGCCTATACCAGCCCCACCGAGTAAAATCGGGAAGTGCTTAATCAATTGTTGTTCGGTTTCGGTAAGATATAATCTGTTTCTGCTGTAACGTGTATTCATGAATTTGTGTATGCCAGTTTTATCGCCTTTTTTGTCAGTATTATCAAGCCAAATCAAGATAATTTTACAATGAATTTAATGTTTAATAGGTATTTTATCAATCAAAGTAAATTTTTAGAAATCATGGAATCATTAAACGAATCAAAAAAGAAACAACCCCACGAAGATAAAAAAATATCTTCGGGCGACAAAACAGACAGCAATGCTCCTTTGAACAACACGCCAGCAAAGCACAATATTGATGATATGGAGCTAAATGAAGAACAACTTGATATTATTTCGGGGGGAACTGATATAAATTTTGTAAGGCGTGGATAGTTTCTTTGAATAATTTTGTTATTTGCTGAAATCTTTAGAGTTGGAGAGACAGATTAAACGTATATATTCTTGAATCGAATATGTACGTTTTTGATTTATTTAAAACCATTTTACAAGTGAATGAAAATGCGATTAATAAATATTCTGATTTACATATTTTTTTTGACTACTGGACAAGTAAGTGTATTCGGGCAGGTCATTCAGAAGATTATTAAATCACAAAAATCATTGGCAGATAGCATTTTCAAAATTGCTAAAAGGTATGACAGCCTTGATAATCAAAAACTTGCGTTGGAATCTTATCAAAGTAGTCTAAAAATTTATCAAAATATTGGAGAGGATGTCAAAGTTGGGGATTGTATGACGAATATTGGGGTGTTATACTATTTTCAAGGTGATATAGATAAAACATTCATATATTTCAAAAAAAGTTTAGAAGTTTTCAAAAAAGCAGGTGATAGAACAGGCATTGCTTCAAGCCTGAATAATTTAGGAGGATTATATCACAGTATTGGTAAATATCCCGAAGCTGTTGAATATTTAAAACAGGCGGCTGAGGCCAATGAAAAGATTATTGTCAGAGATGAAGATAGAGAATTCTCAGCAACAATTATCGAAAACATCGGAATAATATATGCTAAAGTCAAAGATTATGACAATGCTATGAAGTATTATGAAAAAGCAAATCTGATGTATAGAAAAATAAATGCCCAAAAAGGTATGTCTAAGATTTTACTCGAAAAAGGGGTCATATATAAAGAAAAAGGTAATTATACACAAGCACTTGCTAACTTCAACAAAGCCTTAGAACTTATACAAGAAACAAATCATACCTATGTAAAAGTAGAAATACTTGCCAATTTAGGACAACTTTTTTATTCACAATCAGATTTTGAAAAATCACTTCATTATTTTAATATTTGCCTGAAAGAAGCTGAAAGAATTGGGAATATTCAATATAAAAGTGAATCAAGAGTTTCGATAGGAAAAATCTTTATTGAGTTTAAAGAATATAAAAAAGCAATTGATAAATGTCAATCAGGTTTAAAAGAAGCTGAGAAAATAGGGTTCTTTTCATTAAAAAAGAATGCTTGTGAATGCTTGTATCAATCATATAAATCGTTAGGAAAAGATAGATTAGCATTATATTATTTTGAGAGGACACATATCTATGAGGACAGTATGCAGTCGGAAGAAGCCTCGAATAAGGTAATGAATATGGAGTTTCAGCGAAGGCAACTAATAGATAGTATTGCAACTGTACAAAAAGAGCAGGCTATTCGAGTAAAGCATAGAGAAGAGGTACAGAAAAAAGAACAACAGAGAAATATTATCATTATTTCGTTGGTATTTGTGTTACTTACAGCAGGTGTATTATGGAATAGGCTGAATTTTGTCAGAAAATCAAGAGCTGAGCTAAAGAAAGAGAAAGACCGTTCGGAGGCACTCTTGCTCAATATCCTACCCGAAGAAATCGCCGAGGAATTAAAAGAGAAAGGGAGTGTCAATGCCCGCGAGTTTAACTTGGTTTCGATACTTTTCTCAGATTTCAAATCATTCACCCAAACGGCCGAGAAGATGACGCCTCAAAGTATTTGATTGCCGAAAAATACCAAGTCGAAAAAATCAAAACCATCGGCGATGCTTACATGGCGGCGGGAGGGATTCCCGTTCCGAGCGAAGACTCCTTAAAGAATGTTGTATTGGCGGGTTTAGAAATGCAAGAATTTATGCTCAACAGAGCCAAAGAAAACGAAAAGAAAGCGATACCATTTTTTGAGATGCGTCTGGGTATCCACGCTGGGCCAATCGTTGCGGGTATAGTAGGTGTGAAGAAGTTTCAGTACGATGTTTGGGGTGATACAGTGAATACCGCCAGCCGAATCGAGAGCAATGGTATGGTTGGAAAGGTAAACATCAGCGAAACGCTTTATCAATTAATCAAGGATGAACCTTGCTTTAGGTTTGAATACCGAGGAAACATCTCGGCAAAAGGCAAGGGAGAGATTGCCATGTATTTTGTTGAGAGAGCCGACAAGTCATAAATCCTAATATTCTATTTTTATCGGCTTTTTTGTCATTTTTATAGAAAA
>JALOLV010000101.1 GCA_025455785.1 Spirosomataceae bacterium
CAAAGATGATTTTAAGAACCTAAACATCGAATGGATTGAAAAATACTTTACCGTTGAGCCGCACGACCTTGAGCAGTTAGATGACCCCGAAGGTTATATCCTTAACAATGGCGGAATGATTTTCTTTGCCAAATATGGCAACGAAATTGTCGGAACGTGTGCATTAATCAAAACCGATGTAACAAGCTACGAACTCGCAAAAATGGCGGTTTCGCCCAAATACCAAGGCATAGGAGCGGGTAGAAAGCTCGGTCAAACAGCCATCGAAGCCGCCAAAAAACTTGGTGCGACGTATCTTTATTTAGAATCAAACCAAAAGCTCACGCCCGCACTGACACTTTATAAAAGTTTAGGATTTGTCGAAGTTCCAATCGGCGATACTCCTTTTGCAAGGGCCAATTTCAAGGCAGAGATTCATTTCTAAGCCCGTAAGCTATACAAATACAATCCAAAAACCATCAATAAAAAGTATCCTACGAGCGATGCCGCCCCTGCGTAATCTTTGGCGATGCGTTGCCCAAGAAACAAACTCAGAATCGAAACCACCGATAATTCAAGACCGATGATAGCAAAATCTTTCATGCCTTGGTCGTAATAGAGGTATGCCCCAATAATCGAAAATAATCCTGCCGCCACTTCTAAAACAGTTATTGTGATAAAGAGTAGCAAAGAAACCGGATTCAAAAAAGTCTTAGCAAAATGCCTTTAAAATCGAAAGCCTTGTCGAGTCCGCTTTGCAGAAATAAAATCGCCGAAAACAAAGAAACCGAAATCTGGAGGAATTTTAATAATGTCTGGTCTAACATCATATTTGTCGAAGGGTTAAGTTTAATACAAAGCTACGAAATCAATGATTTTGAATAGAGAAATCGCTTGTAAAATTAAATTTTTATAATAGATTTGTATAAACGTATATATATTAACCGTAAAACCTAAAGCATTATGAAACCTCTAAAAATCAATTATTTAGCTGTTATTGTTGCCGCCATTGCCACGTTTGTATTAGGAGCTATCTGGTACATTGCCCTAAGCGAACCTTGGATGAAAGCCAGCGACCTCACCGAAGAGCAAATTGTGAATTCGGGCGGAGCAGTTTCTTCATATGCCATCAGTTTTATTATCTATGTCGTGATGTCGTTTGCGATGGCGATGATTTTCAAATCAATGGGAATCAGCACCCTCCAAACGGGCTTTATGACTGGCTTGCTCATCGGAACAGCCTTTATTTTTGGCTCGACGGTTATCAATAACTCTTACGGATTAAAACCATTTAGTCTTTCGCTTATAAATGGTGGTTTCGGCTCACTGAGTGGTGGTTTGATGGGAGCGGTTCTGGGGGCTTGGAAAAAATATGCTGAATAGACAAATTACGAAGTTAGATTCTCAAAGCCTCCGATATACGCGTATCGGAGGCTTTTATTTTGATTCGAGAAATCTAATATTGGTTTTTATTTTCAAAAAATGTAGCTAAATCCTCCAAAAAATAGCAAATTTGCATCTAAGCCCAATTGAACACTTTACAGCCAAAAACTGTTATTTTTTTAAACTTTAATTGATGCAAGATATTATTCATTTACTACCCGATTCGATAGCAAATCAGATTGCGGCAGGAGAGGTTGTGCAGAGACCCGCTTCGGTAGTAAAAGAACTACTCGAAAATTCGATAGATGCTTCAGCTCAGAATATACAAGTTATCATAAAAGACGCAGGCCGAACACTCATTCAGGTGATTGACGACGGAATCGGGATGTCGGCTACCGATGTCCGAATGAGTTTTGAGCGTCATGCTACGTCCAAAATCCGTACGTCGGATGATTTATTCGAAATCCGTACGATGGGTTTTCGTGGCGAAGCTCTTGCATCCATTTGTGCGGTGGCTCAGGTTGAGGTCCGCACCCGTCGATTGGTCGATGAAATCGGCTCGTTGATTCGTATCGAAGGCTCCGAACTAAAAAACCAAGAATCGGTTTCATGCCCAAAGGGTACTAATTTTCAGGTAAAAAACTTGTTTTTTAATGTTCCGGCTCGCCGAAACTTCCTGAAATCCAACCCTGTCGAGATGAAACACATCTTAGACGAATTTCAGCGAGTTTCGCTGGCACATCCCGAAGTTGCGTTTTCGCTTTATCACAACGATGTCGAGGTTTATAACCTTCCGGCCAGCAAATTAAGCCGCCGAATCACCGATATTTTCGGAAAAACCTACCGAGAGCAGTTGGCTGGTTGCCAAGAAGAAACCCCATTTGTCAATCTTTCGGGATACGTTGGCAAGCCCGAATCGGCCAAAAAAGGCCGTGGCGAGCAGTTTTTCTTTGTCAATAAACGATTCATCAAGCACAATTACCTGCACCATGCAATTTTGAGTGCCTTTGAATCAACGATTCCCGAAGGCAGTAGCCCGTTTTACGTTCTGTTTATCGAAATAGACCCTTCGCACATCGACATTAATATTCATCCGACCAAAACCGAAATAAAATTCGATGACGAAAGAGCCGTTTATGCCATCATTCGCTCGGCAGTAAAACGCTCAATTGGGGTTTATAACCTTACACCAACGATTGATTTTGAATCAGATATCAATTTTGGCAACATGACCAGTACCGGTCGTTTTACGGATTTACCCAAACCGATTCAATCGTCAGAATCTATCTATTCGGATTTTGAAAAGAATTCGACATCTTTTCAACCTTCAAAAAACGATTATAATCCTGTTCAGCAGTCGAACACAAACAACTGGCAGAAACTTTTTGACGGCTTAGATAGTTTCAAACTCAATAATCAAGCTAAAATTGAGTTTGAACCCGATGACGCCCCGCTCACGTTGGGTAGCAAAGCCAATGACCTCACCGAAGAGGGCAAGTTGGTCTCGGCGATGGACGAAGTCAGTGCAATCCAGATTCATAATCGTTTTTTGGTGGCTCAGTCGAGTGGTGGGCTAATGCTCATCGACCAGCGAGCGGCTTATGAGCGAATCTTGTACGAAAAATATTACAATACGCTCAAAAACAAGAGCTCGTTTACGCAGCAATTGCTTTTTCCGAAAATTGTTGATTTACAACCCGCCGATTTCCAATTGGTTCTCGAAATCAAAGACGAAATCCGTTCGTTGGGCTTTTCGATTGAAGAATTCGGACCTAATACATTCAAAATCAACGGAGTGCCGCCAGAGGTGCAAGACGAAAGCGAAAAAGAGATTTTTGAGGGTTTAGTCCAACAATTTAAGACCAATCAAGCCGATTTACGCCTCGATAAATCCGAGAATATCGCTCGTTCGTTTGCTAAGCGTTCGTCGGCCAAGTACGTTGTCGAATTATCGAAAATCGAAATAAATTTACTGATACATCAACTTTTTGAGACCTCAGTGCCGGGTTATACGCCAAGTGGCGAACCAATCATGACAATTCTGACGTTAGATAAATTAGCAGAGTTGGTTTTGAAGAAGTAAGAATTTGTCTATACATTTGATTTTTGCTATTAGGTTATGTTTTATTTATCGCCAGTTGTTAAGAAATTACTAATTGCCAATGTTGTTATATTCATTCTGCAAGGATTTTATTCGGGCGGAATGGGCGTGGCGGCATACTATATGTCACATGGCGAATTACCATTTATTGATAGATTTTTTGCGTTGCCAAGTGCGTACTTGCCCAATAATCAGTCGGGTGGAGCAATAAATCCAAACTTTTATCCTTGGCAACTCGTTACATACATGTTTTTGCACGGGGGCTGGGGGCATTTGTTTAGCAATATGTTTGGTTTGTTTATATTCGGCTCAACGGTCGAGTCGTTTATGGGACCAAATAAATTCTTCAAATACTACCTTATCACAGGCATAGGGGCAGGTATAGCCCAAATACTGGTAAATTCGTATGATTTGTACCAATATTCACTTTCGGAAGCATCAAATCAGTACGATGAATACGTAAAATTGGTGCATACTGTTGGTGCTTCTGGTGCGATTTTTGGTATATTGGTAGCGTATGCTTATAAATTTCCGAACAACGAATTAATAATTTTTCCGATTCCTTTTCCGTTAAAAGCTAAATATTTCATAATTTTATATGGATTATACGAAACATTTGCTGGCGTAAGAGGTTCTATGGATAATATTGCTCATTTTGCACACATCGGCGGATTACTGACAGGGTATATTTTATTAAGATTTTTTAGCTATAGTTCAGGAGGGTACAGTCGAAATGATTGGGGTTCTTGATTACATACGAAACGCTTTCCGCTACGGTAATACATTGGTTCAGATTATTACAATCAATGTCGTTATCTACTTGCTGCTTATTGTCGGCAGTGTGGGGTTGGCTATTGCTGGCACAAACTTCTTCAAAGCCTACGAGTTTCTGGCCGACTGGCTTGTTTTAAAAGCCTACGTACAAGATTTCATCCATCAGCCGTGGGGCTTATTTACCTATTCGTTTACGCACGGAGTAAGTTTCTTTCATTTGCTTTTCAATATGCTCTACCTTTATTGGTTGGGTATGCTGGTACAAGAATACATCGGCAGCCAGAAACTGCTCAATATCTACATCATTGGGGCTATTTTTGCGGGTTTAGTACATATTTCTTTCTATGCGGTAATCAAAATAATCGGCCCATCGGTCATTGTTTTCGATAATTACCTAACAGGTGCCTCGGCAGCAACATTTGCGGTAGCTTTTGCGGCAGTTACGTTAGTACCAGAGTACGAACTCATGTTACTTGGCATTGTACCAATACGCATTAAATATTTGGTTTGGATAATCCTCGTTATGTCATTCTTTGTGTACGATGGTCGAGCTTTTCATTTAGCTTCGGGTATCTCACACGCATCGGGGGCATTTATTGGGTATTTATACATCAAATTGCTACGCAATGGCACCGATTTAGGTAGCCCGATTGAAGCCTTTTCAGATTGGTGGAGAGGCCTCCGTCAGCCAAAGATTCAGCAACCATCACGTCGTCGTTATGCCGAGAAAGCACACGCTTCTAGAGGAAGTTATACTCCACTCGATTTAGAGAATCCAGAATACTTCCCCGACCAAGACGAAGTAGATGCGATACTTGATAAAATTAATAATTCGGGATACGAAAGCCTTACCAAAGAAGAAAAACAGAAGCTTTTTAGAGCCAGTCAGAAGAAAGATTAAATATAGTGCGGGTTCTTCAATCCGCATTTTTTTATGATATTTTACCAAACAAACGTTTGGATAAATAAAATTCTCTTTTAATATTTGCATTGTAAATTTTAAACTAAGTACATTGTCAAAATAGTCATACGGTTGCGGGAAACGTAGTACTTCTCATTCAATAGTAATTGACTAATAATCAACTGATTGACTATCAAATGACAACTCAATGACGATACCTTTAAAGTGTCGAATAAATCAAATTACTTACTTATAGAATTAAGAAAGTGCCAATTCAGAAGATTACAAAAGAAGAAATCCTAAAAAAATCAATTGATGTCTTTCGTCTCAAAGGCTATCACAATACCTCTATGCAAGACCTCGCAGAGGCTTGTGGGTTGATGAAAGGTAGTTTTTATCACTATTTCCAGAGCAAAGAGGCATTGATGAAAGAATTGCTCGTAGGAGTAAATACCTACTTGAAAGTTAAGATTTTTTCGATTGCGTATGACTCAAGCCTACAACCCAAAGACAAGCTCGAACAAATGCTCAAGAAGATGGGGCGTTTTCTGTTCGAGAAAGACGGAGGATGTATCGTGGGGAATACAACACTCGAAACTTCGGGACTCTTTTATGAGTTTGAGCCAGTTTTAAAGAATATTTTTACCGAATGGATTGACGCCCATAAGCATATATTTGAAGAGGCAGGAAAACCAAGCGAAACTGCCTTAAAATTAGCACAACAATCAATCATGGAGCTGGAAGGAGCCGTAATGCTAACAAAATTATACGGTAATAGAGATTTACTGATTGATGCCTTCAATCGGACAATCCAAAAATTAGATTAAAGATGCAATCAAACGAGCAAATAATAGAGCGATTTTACAGGGCTTTTCAACAAAAAGACTACAAAACAATGGGAGAGTGCTACCACGATGAGGCTACTTTTACCGATGAGGCTTTTGTAAACCTCAACGCCCAAGAAGTAAGAGCAATGTGGCAAATGCTCTGTGTGAGAGCCAAAGATTTTCGTTTAGAATTTAGCCAAATCAAGGCCGAGGACAACATTGGCTCTGCTCATTGGGAGGCGTGGTATTTATTTAGTCAGTCGGGCAATAAAGTGCATAATATCATTGATGCGGCGTTTGAGTTTAAAGATGGTAAAATCTCAAAACATCGCGATTCGTTCGATTTTCATCGTTGGGCGGGGCAGGCATTAGGTCTCACAGGAAAACTTTTGGGCTGGACTTCATTTCTTAAAAATAAAGTGCAAACAACCGCTCGTCGGGGTCTTGATAAATTCATGGCGGGGTAATTCTAAAATTTTGAATTATACAAAACAAACGTTTGGTAAATTATGAATCAACAAAAACTAAAAATAAAAACCATTGATGATATAGAATTAGCCGCCATTTTACTCGAAAATCCATCGGCAAAAGCGATAGTACAGCTAAATGGAGCCACGGCCACACCCAAAGAATATTATTTGCCTTTTGCTAAGTTTTTGGTTGAGCATGGATTTACTGTTTGTTTGTTTGATTATCGTGGGGTTTGCGAATCTCAACCTAAGAATGGCCTAAAAGGCTGCGAATACGAGTATTTGGATTGGGGACAAAAAGATATGCCCGCCGTCATGGATTTTTTAGATAATCGCTATCCGACTTTACCAAAACTCTTGGTTGGGCATAGCGTTGGCGGGCAAAAGTTTGGTTTTATGCCAAATCACGGAAAAATCAGCGGCTTGGTCACGTTTGCGTCGTCGTCGGGGTATTGGGGACACATGCCGTTTACATACCGTTTACAGACTCATTTTTTCTTTGAGATTTTTAGACCGGTTTCCCATTTGATTTGGGGATACACCGCCACAAAAAGATTTAAGTTGATGGAGGATTTACCCAGAAATATCACAAATACGTGGCGAGAATGGTGCAGTGTAAAAGAGTATTTCTTCGACCCGAAATTCTACGAAAGAGATGCCGCAAAAGGTTTTTATCAATCGCTCAAAATGCCGATTCAGGTATTCTGGGCAGCCGATGATACCATCGCCACCGAGAGGAATGTGAATAGTTTTTGGAAAAACGTAAAATCAAGTGGCGGAATCGAAATAACCAAGATTCGCCCCGAAGAAATCAAGGTAAAGGCAATCGGGCATTTTGGGTTTTTCAGAAAGAAATTTAAAGATACAATTTGGCAAATGGCTTTGGTCAAATTAAACGGATTCCTGTCAAGGGAATAATAGACAGAAAATGGTTCGGTGTAACGTAGTGGTTAACAAACGAACCGATATTCATGGGGTGTGCCGTGTTGTACATCCCTTTGATTTTACCGCTGATTAAATTGATTTTTAATGATTTCGTTGATTAGATGATTCTTTGATTTTATATAAAACTTTTACAATCTATGAACAAGCAAGAACTAAGTCAAAAATTGAACGATACTGTGGGTAAAATGGTATTGAGTGTTGAAAATTTGGATAATGACCATTTTTTCAGAAGATTGGGCGATAAATGGAGTATTGGCGAAAATATGGTTCACTTGGCAAAATCAACCAAGGCATTCAATAATGCTCTCGGATTGCCCAAACCAATGATTGCCAATTTTGGTAAAGTTGAGCGGCCCAAGCGTAGTTATGATGAAGTAGTGGCTCATTATCACGCGGCTTTGGCTACGGGAGTTCGGGCGACGGGCGGAGTTGAGCCGAATTTATCAGAAGGTGATTTTAATATGAGCGAAACCATCGCTCGATTTAAGAAACAACACGATGCGTTGATTGGGCATTTGGATAATTGGACAGACGAAGAATTAGACGAGCTTGCTGTTCCGCATCCTGTCTTGGGTTTGCTTTCGTTGAGAGAAATGTTTTATTTCATGGATTACCACATTGGGCATCATCAAGTGGCAATCGATAGAATTTTAAATTTATAGTTTTCAAATTTATTAATTTGCTCGATTTTATGAGTATTTTGTCGAATTAATCGGTATTCTTTTTAGTTATTACTGAATAGGATAATAAAAATAACGACTTGATATAACAACCAATGATTCACTACGAGCATTTTACACTTAATAACGGACTTGAAGTTTACGTTCATGAAGACCACAATACACCAATGGCGGCGGTCAATATTTTATATAATGTTGGGTCGAGAGATGAAGACGAGCAAAAAACGGGTTTTGCTCACCTTTTCGAGCATTTGATGTTTGGTGGCTCCAAGCATATACCAACTTATGACGAACCTCTGCAAAAAGTAGGAGGGGAGAATAACGCCTTTACCTCGCCCGATATTACCAATTATTACATCACACTTCCTGCTGTCAATATTGAAACGGCATTTTGGCTCGAATCGGACCGAATGATGAGTCTTTCGTTTGACCCAAAAGTGCTGGATGTTCAGCAAAAAGTGGTGATTGAGGAGTTTAAACAAAGGTATTTGAACCAACCCTACGGCGATATTTGGCTAAAGCTCAGGCCACTTGCTTATCAAAAGCACCCTTATCGCTGGGCGACGATTGGTAAAGAAATTAGCCACATCGAAGAGGCTACGATGGATGACGTTAAGCATTTTTTCTATAAATACTATTTGCCCAATAATGCTGTTTTGGTTGTGGCTGGAAACGTCACGGTGCAACAAGTAAAAGAGCTTTGTAAGAAGTGGTTTGAGCCGATACCAGCAGGCGAAAAATACAAAAGGAATCTGCCAAAAGAAGAGCAACAAACCGAAGCTCGGATACTCGAAACATCGGCAAAAGTGCCATTGAATTCAATCTATAAAGCATATCATACGGCTGGAAGGTTTGATGAGGGTTTTCATAATGCCGATTTGTTGAGCGATATATTGGGTCGTAGCAAATCATCTCGATTGTACAATAAGTTGGTCAAAGAACGGTCTATGTTCAATAATATCTCGGCTTACGTAACGGCTTCGCTCGACCCCGGTTTGTTGATGATTCAGGGTAATCTCAACCAAGGCGTCAAGCTCGAAGATGCCAATGCCGCAATCGAAGAACTCGTACAAGAAATAACCGAGAATCGTGTCGAAGAAAGCGAATTACAAAAGGTCAAAAACCAATCTGAATCTACTTTGGCTTTTGCCGAGGTCGAACTGCTCAATCGTGCGATGAATCTGGCCTTTGCTGCCAACGCTGGTAATGCCGATTGGTGTAATCAAGATGCCGATAAAATCAGAGCGATTACGGCAGAATCTATCCAAAGTACGGCAAGAGAGGTGCTCAGAAAAGATAATTGCTCAACAATGTATTACAGAAGCGAGAATTAATTTTTGTCATCATCCTAAATAAAAAATTCAGGATGATGATAAATTACTTATTTATTCGCCAAAAAATTGTCAAATCAGATTTTTTCCGTAATTTTGCTTGGCAAATAAGAAATCGAATTATTTGCTATGTTAGACTCTTCTAAGCTTCTTTACGAAGCACTTACTTACGACGACGTTCTTCTGCTTCCAGCATATTCAGAAGTCCTCCCACGTGATACGCAAACAAAAACAAGACTTACTAAAGAAATTTTGTTGAATATTCCGCTGCTTTCGGCTGCGATGGATACCGTTACCGAACACGAAATGGCCATTGCTATGGCTCAAGAAGGTGGTATCGGGATTATCCACAAAAACATGAGCATCGAGCTACAAGCCGAGCAGGTCAGAAAAGTGAAACGCTCGGAAAGCGGAATGATTATAGACCCCGTAACGCTTACCGAAACGGCCACTATTAGAGACGCTTCAAACCTAATGGCAAATTTCAAAGTTGGCGGGATTCCGATTGTCGATGAAAACGGTAAATTGAAAGGAATTGTTACAAACCGTGACTTGCGTTTCCAGACCGAAATGGATAAGCCAGTAACCGAAATTATGTCGAAAGAAAAGACGGTATTGATTTGATAGAGGCTGAATCCATCTTAAAACAATACAAAATTGAGAAATTACCAATCGTTGATGCTAATCAGAAACTAATTGGCTTGGTAACATTTAAAGATATTCTCAAAAAACGTGATAGACCAAACGCTGCCAAAGACCGCCTCGGAAGGCTAATCGTTGGGGCGGCTGTTGGCGTTACACCCGATATTGAGCAGCGAGTAGATGCTCTTATGCGGGCGGGTGTAGATGTGGTGAGTATCGACACCGCTCACGGACACTCAAAGGGTGTTATCGAAACACTAATGCGTATCAAGTCGGCGTTTCCAAAAATGCAAGTTATGTGCGGAAACGTAGCCACTGGCGAAGGTGCCGAGGCTCTTGCCAAAGCTGGTGCCGATGCCATCAAAGTAGGGGTAGGGCCGGGTAGTATCTGTACGACTCGTATCATTGCGGGTATCGGTGTGCCGCAATTGAGTGCCGTTTTCGATTCGGCAAAAGCCGCTGCCAAATACGATGTTCCGGTTGTGGCCGATGGCGGTATCCGCTTTTCGGGCGATATTGTGAAAGCTATCGCAGGCGGAGCGAGTACGGTGATGATTGGTTCGCTTTTGGCTGGTACAGAAGAGGCCCCGGGTGAAGTTACGATTTATGAAGGTCGTAAGTTTAAATCTTATCGTGGAATGGGCTCGGTCGAGGCGATGGAAGACGGCTCAAAAGACCGTTATTTCCAAGATGCCGAAGACGATATTAAGAAACTCGTACCAGAAGGAATCGTGGGGCGTGTGCCATACAAAGGTCGTGCTGCCGAGATTATTTATCAGATGGTGGGCGGCTTGAAGGCCGGTATGGGCTATTGCGGAGCAGGAAATATCGAGGCATTGCAACAAGCTAAATTCGTGAAAATTACGGCTTCGGGTATCAAAGAAAGCCACCCACACGATGTGCAAATTACACGTGAAGCACCGAATTATTCGAGATAAACTATTGTTTAATCAAACAAAAGTCATTGATTGGCGAATGGTGTTTATCCGTAATTTTGGATTACGGGCGAATGCCATTCGTCACTACAATTTTTCCATAAAAGATTGCAGGATTATCGTTGCACTGATTTTATCAATATTTCCTTTTATTTGACGGTCCTTTTTCTTCATTCCTCCCGCAATCATCGCCGAGACCGCCATCTTAGAAGTAAATCTTTCGTCTTGGAGGTGAATCGGTATTGCCGGAAAAACATTTTTCATTTCTTCAATAAATTTCTTCACGTAATGCGTGCCGTCAGTATCACTTCCATCCAAGTTTACGGGCATACCTACCACAAAAGCCTCAACGGGCTCGGTTTGGGTATATTTTTTGAGGAATTCGATGACTTTGTCGGTCGGGATGGTCTCTAATGCCGAAGCAATAATCTTCAAAGGGTCGGTTACGGCAATGCCCGTTCGTTTGGCTCCGTAGTCTATGGCTAAAATTCTTGGCAAATGTATGATAGTTTATTGCACAAAATTATGAATATTTGGGCATTAAAACCTTATTTGAGTAGTCAATCTTCAAATCTGTACCAATGTCAAAAATCGTTTTTCTTGATGCCTACACCCTTTTTTCGGATAATATCAGCCGCCAACCGCTCGAATCGCTCGGAGAAGTAGTTTTTTATGACCGTACCCCGCCCGAACTCGTTATTGAGCGAGCCAAAGATTCAGAGATTATATTGACAAATAAGTGTAAAATTACCAAAGAAATAATTGCCCAATTACCAAATCTGAAATATATTGGCGTAACCGCAACTGGCTACAATATTATTGATACGCAAGCGGCCAAAGATGCGGGTATTGTTGTTACAAATGCCAAAAACTACAGCACCAACTCGGTAGCACAACATACTTTTGCGTTGATGCTAACACTTTTGACTCGCATTGATAATTATGCCCCCAATGTTGCCAACGAATGGACCCAGACACCAGATTTTTGTTATTATCACCATTCGATGACCGAACTATCGGGTAAAACACTCGGATTGGTCGGTTTGGGTGATATTGCCCAGAAAGTAGCAAAAATCGCCTTGGCTTTTGATATGCGAGTGGTGGCGAATCGTAGGAATCCACTGAAGGGCGGAATGAGCGAGATAGAATTGGTAAGTCTTGATGAATTGCTCGAAACAAGAACGCTTGTCGAAAATGAAAAAAACTGCATATCTTATCAATACGGCACGTGGAGCGTTGATTAACGAAACCGACCTTGCTCATGCTCTCAACAATGGTACGATAGCGGGGGCTGGGCTGGATGTACTGTCGGTTGAGCCACCATCGGCCGAGAATCCGTTGTTGTCGGCCAAAAATTGTATTATTACACCACACCAAGCGTGGGCAACGGTCGAAGCCCGAACAAGACTATTGGAAATCGTTGCTGAGAATATTCGGCTGTTTTGGGCTGGGAACCCACAAAATGTTGTGAATCTTTAGATGAATCTCAAAGCCGAAATACTAAAAGAACATTCAAAA
>JALOLV010000102.1 GCA_025455785.1 Spirosomataceae bacterium
ATTCGAAGGGGTTAGATTAGCATCCGAAACGTTCACAAAACCCGATAGGTTAGGAGAACCAGCCGATACTGAAAATTTATCGGGCAATCCACTCGTGGCGGAATACGGAATCGTAAAAGATGTAGCATTGGCACAAGCATTGGGTATCGAACTCAATGTTGTGCTTGGGATTGGGTTTATAGTGGCTGTAACGGCAGTACGGGTGGCACTTTCACAAGTTAGATTTGGAGAACCACCATAGTTTTTTGTTTTTGAGACAAAATAATTTGTAGTTGATGTTAAATTAGGAGTTGTGTAAGTAGTACCTCCTACCTGCAATGTTGTTGTGGCTATGTTACTCTCATACCATTTGAAATTTTCATCAACTCCTGCCCCAGAGGCTGTCAAAGTTACAGGGCCATCACCACATCTTTCGGCATTTGTAACAGTTGGTGCTGTGGGTGCTGCCCTAACAGTAATACCTCTATCTTGTTGTGCAGTACAGGTAGTAGTAGTAGTTACACCCGATGAACTTGTTTGGTTAGCACTAAAAGTACCATGAATTCCCCACGAATTATCCGAAACTGATGAAATAATAGTAGTATAGGTCGAATTATTTGCACCAGTTATGCTTCCAGATGAAATACTTCCTTTGTACCATTGATAAATCTGTAATCTTGATGCACCAGATTCTATGTTGGAGGTAAAAGTAATTGTTTCTCCTTCGCATAATGGACTTTTGGTAACACTGACAGTCGTAAATTTATTTATGTGTAATGTGGCCTCACTACTCGTTACAGTACACGATGTACTTGATTCTGTAATTACACAATAGTATTTGGCACCATCAATATTATTTGGAGAAGAAGCCGACACTCCGATATTTGTAATCCGAATATAATTGGGGTTTACGACTATTACACCTGTTACAGTTGAGGTTGGGCTACTACTATTAGTCGTTATCGGCGTAACAGTTGAACCATTTTTACGAAACCATTGATAACTAAGTGTTCCGCCACCAGATGAACTAACACCTACATAGAAATTAACAGACCTATTATAACAATCTATCGCATCAACTGGCTGGGTGGTTATATTCACGGTCGGCATTATTGTAGCAGGAGCAGAGAAAACCTCATTCAAACCACCACAATTTGTAAATCGACAACGATAAGTCTTTGCCGATGTCAGGTTAGGTGTTGTAAAGCTGGCGTTCCCGCTATTTCCGGTTATAGTTGTACTTACCCAAGTTGTACCATTGAACTCTTGCCATTCAAAATAATCAGCACCCGTTGCAGTAGAAGTAATTGTTGTGCTACTCCCCGAACATAAAACAGAGGGTGCTACTGGTTGAAGGGTTATCACAGGAACCTCGCAAATAGTAAAATCTGCCCTATAATTTACCCCGCCATTGCTCAAAAACATGGCATCTGGAGTACAGTTTGAATTGGAGGTTGTCGAACCTGTGGCCGAAAACCAAATTTCTAAAGAATAGCTCCCTGCCGAAAGATTCGTTAGATTTATGTTGCCACCGGTGGCCTGCCACTTTTGGTCGTTGGTTCCGCAGCTTCCTCCTGTCGGAAACGCCCCTCCCGAACAATTATCAAAAAAAGGTATATTTAGTGTACCGAATGTACCCGCCACTACATTATTGGCATTGTCTCTGACTTGATAAAACAAAGTGCCATTGCATACATTACCACCACCGTTATTATTATTTTTAAATGTTTTTATTTCAGCTCCAGTTATGGCCAGATTTCCCGAGTTCCGAGTAAAACTTCCGAGCGAAGAAAGGTTTACACCCGAAATAGCACTGCCGTTGCCCGCCAAAGGATGTGCGTTATAAAATTGTGTAGTGCTATTTACTTTGAGTTGTACCGCACCAGCAAAGATTCCAGCATCTGCCAGTGCATTATTGATGTAGAATAATTGATAGACAAAAAATGCCAATTTGATTATCTTATTCATAAAATTAGTGGTCACAGAAAGTTGAATTTATAAAGTTGTTTTTTAAAAGACGTTATCATAAGAATTAAGTAACATATCATTATTCAGAAATACAGCTATTTAGAAAAATCCATCTCGCATAAATTAAGTAAATTCTAAAATTGAGACTGTTTATAGACTGTGAAATAAATTCCGTGAAAAACCGCAACACGGCTTTATTGTAAAAGCCTAATTTTCAGCTATAAATCCCCGAGCTGTACCACTGATTCCACTATCCTTGATTAAGTTACGCCAAAATCTATAAATTTAGTTTTATCCATAATATTTGAGCCGAAAATTACTTTACAGATAATAAACTGGCAAATGTAACATCAAAAAAGAAGCCAACGGTAGCAAAACCCTATTACGCCAAAACGGACTCCCTCATTTCCTCACTAAAAAATACCATTCATCACGAAACAAAATCCATTCGTGTAGTTTGTATTACATAGTACCTTTTCTTAGATATATCTTTGTATCAACAATCAGGGACACAAATACTGATTCAATCAAAAAACAAAATTTATAAGAAAATGGAAAAGCGTCTTAGAAGAAATATAAACGACAAAGTAGTAGCGGGTGTGGCCTCTGGGTTGGCCGATTATCTCGGAGTCGATGTAACCATCATCCGAATCATATTAGTAGCAGGTATTTTCTTACCGTTTCCGGTTGTGATACCTTACTTAGTAGCTTGGGCCATAATGCCCCAAAATAACCCAAACGATGTAACAATCGTTAATAATTAATCGAAAACATTAAAATCTAAACTATATAAAACAATGAAAAAGCAACTTAAAAGAAACTCAAACGATAAAGTAATCGGTGGTGTAGCCGCTGGTTTGGCCGATTATTTTGATATAGATGTAACTGTAGTCCGTCTGATTTTGGTAGCAGGTATTCTCTTGCCATTCCCGGTAGTGATTCCGTATTTGGTAGCTTGGGCAGTGATGCCGAACGATACCCCGAATACCGTAACGATAGCTTAAACCATGCTCCCTCCTGTGCAAGGAGGGAACAAAAATCTCAAAAACAATGGAAAAGCGACTTCACAGAATTAAAAATAACGAAACAATGCTCGGCGGAGTTTCGTTAGGCCTTGGCGAACACTTCAATCTCGACCCTGTCCTGTTCAGGCTATTATTTGTCGGATTATTTTTCACGCCATTTCCTGCATTATTCATTTATTTTATTCTTTGGTTATTTTTACCTGTCAAAAACTCTTTTAGTTTTGCAGGTACAACCGAATACAGTAATATAGAAAGTTCTAATTTTCAAAAAACAAATCTTATAAACATGAGCAATCAATCAAAAAACGGTAGCCTTATTGGCGGAGCAGTCCTTATCATTTTAGGTCTTATTTTTTCTATCGAAAACCTCACAGACTTCGATATTTGGGATTATATCTGGAAATTGTGGCCTCTCGGTTTGGTTGGGTTGGGTATCTGGATGATTGTAAAAGACCGTGACAATGGCAATAATTACAAAGGTTATAACTCAAACGATAGTGATAATATTTGATAATTGACATTCTGTAGTCATTGAGTTGTCAATCAATGGTAATTCGTAGTCATTCAATTGTAAAATAAATGCAAAGAATGACTACCGAATGACAACTAAATGACTTTTTATTAACTCAGAAATCATGGATAAAAAGGCAAATATATTTTGGGGAGTATTACTTGTAGTAGTAGGCTTCCTGTTCTTGGCAAATTCGCTCGACTGGGTAAATTTCACATGGACATTCAGAGAGGTTGCCAGATTCTGGCCAGTACTCTTGATTTTGGCGGGTATTGCGGCATTTTTAAACGAAAAGAAAAGTGTTTATAATGCAACCTCTGCCCTACTCATCGCTTTTGCGATTCCGATGGCGATTTTCAGTTGGGTAAGTCGTGGAGTTGACCGAATCAGAGATGAAATCAACGACGAGATTCACATCGACCTTGATGACGATGATAATGATTCGAGCGATACTCTCAAAGGCGATGGTGTAAAACAATACTTTATGGTCGATAAAAGTAGTAATATCTCTGAGGTCAAATTAAATTTAAAGGGTGGTGCGGCCGAGTTTGACTTGACAACTACCGATACTAAATTATTTGAAGCAGACGCTTTGCTCGATATTGGCAGATACACAATGACCGAAGACAACCAAGACGGAAAGAAGGTAATTGACTTTGAAATGAAAAAACGTAAATCAGACAACGGGCATTGGGATTTTGGCGACAACAAAAAGAACAATGTCAATCTTAAACTCAATACGGCTCCGGTCTGGGATATAGATTTAGGGTTTGGTGCTGGCAAAGTCGATTTCGATTTGAGTCCTTATAAAGTCAAAAAACTTGATGTAGAAACTGGTGCAGCTTCGATTGATGTAAAACTCGGCGATAAATTAGAAAACGCCGAAGTCAAAGTTAAGTCTGGAGCAGCTTCAGTAAAAATAGAAGTACCCAAAAGTGTAGGATGTAGAATCAACATTGACGGAGCTTTGAATGACAAAAATTTCATCGGCTTCGTAAAAGTAGATGACTACACTTGGGAAAGCGAAGGATATACCAACGCTACCAAGAAAATCAAAATCGAATTAGAAAGTGGGCTTTCAGAATTGAAAGTTACAAGGTACTAATAGATTATAATTTAGATTGACAAAAAGCTCTGAACCCGAAAAGTTCAGAGCTTTTTGTTTTTGATACTGATTGACATTAAATCAGTCAAAATGTTTAACTGTTAAGCCAATCTTAAATTTTTTCATAACTCTTCATATCATTCAATTAAAATGTACCGATAAATAAATCCTATGCACATTCTTAAATTTCATACAGTCCATACCAAAAACTAAACTTTTATTACCTAAGTACCAACGAATAGATTCATCAAACGGTAATATTTGAAAAATTGCCAAAAAATTATGTACCGAAAAATAAAAACAACATTAGTGAAGAAAACCAACCACCCATTTTATGTAAAATTGTACCGTTTAATAATTGTATTAAACACTCGAATCCGAAAACTTTAAATGGCATAGCTGTGGAAAATCAATTATTAAAATCTGGAGAACAATATCTTAGACTAACACACAGAAATCAGATTCCAACCAATGAAATAATCTATTTAGAATCTGAAATCAACTACACCAAAATTTATACCTCCGATAACCAGAGGCATATCTCATCATTCACATTAAAAAAACTGGAGTCTCGTATTATCCAATCCAATTTTTTACGAATAAATCGGGGCTGTTTGGTTAACCTCAAACACATTACCGAAATATCGGGCTTCAAACGAAATGCTCATGCTAAGCTGACCAACGGATTGATTCTACAAATATCCAGACGAAAGTTTGATACGATTGCCAATATCCTTCCCGAGAGAATTTTAACCAGCAAAAAGCCCATTTAATAAAAACAACAATAGTGCAGCAAGGCACATCTGTTTTATATGGAATTTGCATCATTAATCAACCAAAATACCAACAAAATGAAAAGTAACAAACCTAAAAAAATTAAGAACTGCAATGAAGCCACTTTACGAAAATTTTTTAGAAGTAGCTCAAAAAATTATTGAGAGAAATTATGGTGATGAATCATTCGGCTGTCCAGAACTCTGCCATGAGCTAAGAATGAGCAGGTCGCATGTACACCGAAAATTAAAGCAAGAGGTCAATCTTTCTCCATCAGAGTTCATAAAAAAAATAAGGCTTGAAAAAGCCAAGGTTTTACTTGTTCACACAAATCAACCTATCAATGAGATAGCCTACAAAGTTGGCTATTCTGACGCAAATTACTTTAGCCGCTCGTTCTCAAGCTTTTATGGAATCCCACCTTCGCAGTGCAGGCAAGCACACACGAGATAAACATACCTAAAGAACGTAAAAATAGATTCTGGGAATACTCAAACTTCAATTATATGAAAACACTTTCTACTACGAGTGGGAGACTGGTACTCTCCACAAAAGTCAATATTACCCATAGAGTAAGTTTACTATTATTTCTGGTTTTGAGTTTTGTTGGTATTTCGGGATATTCCCAAAATATTTATCAATATACTGATAATAGTTCTGGGGTACCATTCTTTGTAAATAGCAATGCAACCGGTACAAATCTCACGCGTGGAAGCGGACTTACAGCTGCAACTACTTGTACAGGCCTTACCGAAGGTTTTGGGTCTGTTGGCTGGAGTACTAATACTGCCACAGCCATCAACACCGCCGATGCAAACGGTCAATTTGTATCGCTTACTATCACACCCAAAGCTGGTTATAGATTAAACATCACTGGCTTTACTGCAAGTTTAAGAGCACCAAGTGGTGGCCCTACAAGTGTAAGGTATTCTTATACAATCGGGACAAATCCTTTTGTACAAAATGGTGATAGTTTTACCCCCGGAACCAGTGCAACTTGCTCAAATTCTGGAGCTGCCCGAGTATGGGCTTCGTTTCCCAACATCATTACAACAGAATCTGTAACCTTTAAAATATACGGTTTCAACGCTGGCACAGGCGATTTGTATCTTAGGTCGATAAATGTCAGCGGAACTATCGAATGTAACCCAGCTATAACTGCAAGTATCACACCCACATCGCCAGCCATTTGTGTAAACGATGCCGTAACACTGACAGGAGCAACGTCTGGTGGAAGTGTACCTGCACTGACACATTCTTGGAACCTCATAAATGGAGCATCTTTTGCGACATTATCCAACCCGACAACCAATATTGCAAATCTGGTTTCGGGTGTAAGTGGAGGTACGGCTACCGCTCAATATACTGCATCTTATGGTTCTTCGCCATCTTGTTCTGTCTCAGCAACAAGAGACGTAGTTGTAAATCCATTACCTTCACTAATTTTAGGTGCAAATCCAGCGGTTTGCTCGGGTGCGACTTCTGCTTCTTTGGCATATACTAATGTTATCGGAACCCCAAATGTCTATTCAATCAACTTTGATGCGGCAGCCGAAGCTCAGGGTTTTGTTGATGCAATAAACGTTTCATCGACATTTGCAACCCCAATTTCGATTGCTATACCTGCCGGTGCAGCCCCGGGAACATACAATGCAACTTTTGTAGTAGAAAATAATACTATTGGGTGCGAAAGTCAGGTTTATAATATTTCTGTTACTGTAAATCCTTTACCGACATTAAATATAACGGGAGCAAGTGAGGTCTGCGAAAATTCATCAATCCTACTCACAGGCAACTCGAATCATCCATCAGTAACAAATGCTTGGAGTTCTTCAAACACCTCTTTTGCATCGACAACAACCGGAAATGCTACGAGTACAATCGGCGGAATAGCAGTAGGAAATGCAATTATCACCTATACCTCAACCGACGACAAAGGCTGTATAAATACTGCAACAACAAGTATCACCATAACTCCACAACCTACAAATACATTTACCATTACAGAGTCTTCGGGGGCTTTTTCTAATGATGCAACAGTTTGCTCGGGAGATGAAGCTACAATAGCAGCTTCTACCGGACACACAAACTATAAATTCTTAGACGGAGCCACCGTTCTTCAAAACGGGGCATCGAATACTTACACTGCCAATTATACATCGACCAAGACCATAAGCGTTGAGATAACTGGTACAAATGGTTGTGTAAAGACATTCAGCACCGGTATTACAGTTGGCTCTTGTGGGGTTCAGAATACCACTACTGGCAAAAACTTCTTTAGTATTTCGGCTGCCCTAAGTTCTCCGACTACCTTGAATGGCCATACAATTAATGTTGGACCGGGAACATACGAAGAAGCTATCATCATAAACAAACAAATTACCTTACTCGGTAACAATGGTTCTGGAACAAAACCATTGATTTTCAACACATCGGCATCACAGGTAATTTCAGTTTCTGCACCAAATGTTAAAATTGATAATTTTGAGATTACTGTTGCCCAAACATCTTCAAATCTTTACGGAATCCGAACCACAAGTTCGGGTAGCTTCGACAATTTAGTTATCGAAGATTGTCATATAAAGGGTGTTGGTACAACGGGAGCCCCAGTTTTCAGTAGTATGGGTCTCCTGATTGGTACATTTGGTGGTGCTTTGAATGATAAAGTTACGCTTACCAATAATATTATTGAACACACAGGTACTTCTCCACTCGGAAGGGCAGTTCGTCTGTACAACTACAATGGTTCAATCTCAGGCAATACATTAAAAGCATGGTATAGTATTCAAGCAGGAGATAGTGGTAACGGAGATGTGCTGATTACTAATAATGAATTAACAGGAAACGCCGAAATTAATAACATTACGGGTGTAGGAACCATAACAGGCAATAACTTCTATCCATCAAATGCCTACGGTGCTGGTACAGATAATTGTCAGTTAGAGCTTAAAAACATTTCTAATCCGTCGGCAGCAGTATTGGTTCAAAACAATACATTCAATAATTACGTCAATTATGGTGTATTTGCTGGTAGAGTAAACAATGTTACAATCAACAACAATGTTTTTACTCCAAGTGCCAGTGCTACTAATTTCAGGTCGTTGACTGTTAATACAAAACAAAGGACAACCGCAGTACAAACTGCATTTGTAAATGGCATAACAGTCACTGGCAATGACTTTAAGGGTAATGGTGCTGCCGGGCAAACTGGTATTGGTTTTGAAGTTGCAAATTTCGACAACGTTTCTTCGTTCGGAACTATCGTTTTGGGCAATCAGAATAAGTTTAGAGAGAATATTGCAAAACCAATCTGGCTAAGTGCCGAAACAGGTACAGCACCAAATACCGGTTTTTGGCAAGGTATTTATGCGTCAACAATGACACCTGCCAATGTGAATATTGATGCCAGTGGTAATGAATTTGAGATTGGCGGAACACTACTCGGGACAAATACGCTATCTACAACTCAGCTATTTGATTTAGAAGATAAGATTCAACACAAAGTTGATTTAGAAGCTCTGGGCTTTATTACTATCAAATCGAATAATGCATTTGTTACGACGAATTCATTTATCGCACCGAATACAAATGCCCAAATCCAAAGAGCAATTGACGCGGTTTCAAACGGATTTACGATAAATATTAAAGCAGGAACTTATGCCAAACAGATTGCGGCAAACAAGAGTGTTTTTGGTACGAATGGCCCACATCAGTTTGGGTTATTTATCGATAAGAATAATCTGACAATCAAAGGCTACAAGGCAGATAATACTGCTGTAAATTCAGCCAGTGATGCCGCTGTAGTATTTACGACTGGTTCGACTGCCAACTTTGGTCCTTCGGGAATTTTCGTACAGGGCAACGACGTAAGTATTGAAGGTTTGAAGATTGGAGATAACTTAAATGCTTCTGATGTTATATCGAACAACAAAACATTTGAAGCAATTGGTGAAAACTTCTCATTAACGAAATCGTGGTTAAATCCAACTGCCAATCAGGGTTCGATTTACTTCGCTGAGTGGGATGCCGCACATCCAATCGA
>JALOLV010000103.1 GCA_025455785.1 Spirosomataceae bacterium
TATAACTTGTCTATACAAGTAGTGCAAATAAATAAAAAAGGTAGATGCCATGCAACACCTACCTCAATAATTATTTCAATTATGTTTACCTAATCTCAACTTTTGTCCAGCCGTGGCAAACATTACAACTGCCTGTATTGTTACTTGGTTGTGCTTGTAAAGAAGCCGGAAGCCCACTAACTATACCTACATAATTTTTCCCATTTTGAGAAACAAACGAAATGTTATTTGTAAACCAAAACAAGGTTTGACATTCTTCGAGCGTTCCGTTCCACGTTACTCTGATTGTATCACCAACGTTGTAATATTGTTTATCAAGGGTCAGTGAGCGGTTGTTTTCAGGACAAAGCGTTGGATTGTTATCGTGCTGACAAGTGGCAGCATAGACATCTATTTCAAGTTTTTTATAATTTTGATGTCCAAGATGTACCTTGAGTTTACCTAATAAATTGCTATTTGAGCCACTGTTTTTTATTATCAATGTGTTATTGATTAGGTCATATGGTACACGTGCTTCTTGATTTTCAGCCCCTATTGTAAACATGGTCAGTGTAGAGTCGGCCGAAAAAGGCTCATACTTCATTTTTACACCTCCGTCTCTACATTCTTGATAAATAAAAGTCTGTAAATTAGCGGTTTGCGATGGTTGATTTGTATTACCACAACTTCCAATCTTAGCAAGGTATGTAGAAGATTGTTGTGAATTTATCGAAGTTCCGGGTGCGAAAACAATACTCTTACCAGCCTTATGTATGACTTCGGCACCATTGACCATAGAACCAGAAAAAGTAATATTTTCAGAAACTTCGATTAAAGTTTCACCAGAAGGGTAGGTTTCGCTACTCTGGTAATTCGGTAAACAAGTAAAGTCAATTTTTACCATCCAAGCATCATATCCTTCTCCTCCTTCAAATCCCACAACATCACCGTTTTCATCCGAATGCGTCTTACCACTTACAACCAAACTTCCATCAATTAATGCTAAGGCATTCATGGCATCCTCATTATGATTTCCGCCCAATATTTTTTGCCAAAGTATGTTACCTAAATTATCAATTTCAAATATCCAAAAGTCTAAATAATCAGTATTTACTCCGATTGGAGGGTGAAACCCCGGGGCAACGTCACCGTTCGATGAGCCGGTATCACCGACAAGTATAATTTTATTTTGACTTGTGAGCGTTATGGTCGATGCTTTTTCTTTGTAAGTTCCACCATAAGTTTTGTCCCAAATCAAACTACCTGAGCCGTTTAATTTTATCAGCCAAATGTCTTCAAAGTAAGGATTGTGAAGCTGATTTAGAACATCCCCGTCATTAGAAATCGAAGTACTGTTTATCATAATTGACCCATCGGGCGATTCGATAACACTTTTTGCTTCATCAGCTTGCGAGCCACCGTATGTTTTACTCCAAAGTTGCAAACCCGAACTGTTAATTCTGATGATAAGAGCATCGTTATTGCCTTTATTTGGTGAGATATACTGGTCATTTGAGTTCGTTTTACCGACCAATACAAAGTCATTATTGCTTGTTTGTACGATATCTGATAAATCCTCATTTTGTAATCCACCGTAGCATTTCTTCCAAATGATTGCACCATTCAAATCTACCTTGGCTAACCAAATATCGTATCCACCTTTTCTTTCAGTATCGGCCATATCGCCGTCATTTGACCACGTAGCCGCTCCAATTAATAACTTGTTATCGTGAGTTAGGAGTAATTTTCTTGGCTCATCGTGAACACTGCCACCAAATGCTTTAAACCATAAAAACTTTCCTTTGGAGTCAAGTTTTGCCAAAAATACTTCGGACAATCCTCGATAAATTCTTAGTGGAACATCTTGGTAGATTAGTTCATTGGGTCTATTGGCATAAATTCGAGATGTAGAAGAAGGAATCCTACCTAAAATGTAAAAACTACTATCTGGCATTTGAACAATGCTTACCCCTTTAAAGTCGGTGTAAGTTGATGGCTCTTGAAGGATTGTCTCCCAAATCACATGCCCATCTTTACTCGAAACTTTTGAAACACGAATACTTTCAACCCCATCATTCAAAACTGCATTACCGATTGTTACGATTTCGCCATCGTGTGTTTGGATTGATTGATTAATAAAATCATCATAATTGGCAGCCCACCCGTAGGTTTGGGTCCAGCTCAATTGCGGAGTTTGAGCAAAGACGCCCGATTGAGAAAGTGTAACGATTACAATCAGAATAATTGCAGTCGTAAAACTGTTTTTAAAGGAAAGCAAATTCATCTAAAGTTATTTGGTAGAGTAAAAAACTGGAATATAGGCAGCAGCAGTTTTTGGAGAGATTTAATTATCATTCAAAAGTAGTAAAATATTTCAGAAATTTCTGAAACATTTAGAATAAAAATTTGAATATGTTACAAAGTTTATGTTTACACATGAAATAGTGCAATAAAAGCCATTAAAATAGGATTAAATTAATAACCTGTCATCGCTACGAAAAAAATCGTAGATTTTATTTTGAATTACGAAAGTTATCGTATTATATTTGCTACGAAATTAATCGTAAATAAATGGAAGGAGTAAAACCAACAGAATCAGAATTAGAAATCTTGCAAATTTTGTGGCAAGATGGACCAAGTACCGTAAGGCATGTTCACGAAAAAATTGCCCAAAATAAAGATGTGGGATATACAACAACTTTGAAATTTATGCAAATGATGTTTGAGAAGAAGTTTTTGAGCCGAACCGATGAGGGGCGTTATCATGTCTATAAGGCAGAAGTAGGAGAGGAAGAAACCCAACAGGTTTTACTTGATAAATTTGTGGACTCAACTTTTAGGGGTTCGGCCATGAAATTGGTCATGCAAGCTCTCGGAAACCACAAGGCGTCAAAAGAAGAATTAGATGAGATTAAGAAGTTGATTTCGTCGATTGAAAGTGAATAATTTAAACAAAATATGAAAAACAAATTATGAAAAAGCTATTTGAAATTATTGATTCTAATGTAATGGCCGCTACGGGCTGGACACTCATTCATTCGGTGTGGCAAAGTATTGCTATCTTGTTGGTTATTAGTACTTTGAGCTATTTTTTGAAACCCAAAGCTATTATCAAGTACTGGCTAAATGTAGCAGGACTATCACTACAGTTATTTGTTTCGTTTTTTACCTTTTTGTGGATTTTTGAACCTTCTCAAACCCAAAGTTTATCACCTTCTTTATTACTTAATTTTGTAATCATAAACCAAGCTGGGTATGCTTCGGGTAACTTGAGTTTTATTGAAGAAGTTAGATTGTTGATTACGACAAATCTTGAATTAATCGTAAATGTTTGGCTTTTTGGGGTCGCAGTTTTATTGATTAGGTTTTTGATGAGTTATTGGTATGTAAACACATTAAAAATCGACGGAATCAGTCATATAAATCCAAAAACCGATGAAGTTTTTAGAGGTTTGGTTATCAAAATGAATTTCAAAAAAGCAATTCAGGTATTTGAATCTTCAAAGATAACTGTTCCGATGGTAGTTGGGCATATCAAACCCATCATTTTGTTGCCAGTTGGATTAGCCACTGGGCTTACAATGCGACAATTGGAGGCTGTCTTGGCACATGAGTTGGCACACATCAAACGGCATGACTTTTTGGTTAATCTCCTACAATCAATCGTTGAAATTTTATTTTTCTTCAATCCTGCTGTTTGGTTTATCTCCAATCAAATCCGTAAAGAGCGAGAGAATTGTTGTGATGATGTAGCGGTTTCGGTTACGGGTGATAAATTGTTGTTGGTCAAGGCCTTGGCTCAAATTGAAACTTACAGAAATGAGCCATCGTTGGCAATGGCTTTTGGCAGAAGAAAATATACTTTACTTGAGCGTGTTCAGCGTATTCTGGGTATAAGTCGTACAAAATCAATTAGTTACGAGACATTTTTAGGTATCTTAGCATTTTCGGTTGTGTTTGGTATTTATCTTACATATCAAAAAGTAACTGCTCAGACCGCTCCTAAAACCAATAAGAATGAAATTACAAAATCAATCATGTTGACTGATTCGACAAAGAAAAGGACAGCTACTTTTCAGATTGGAAAAAACGTAAGGGTTACAGATAATGGGGAAGTTTTGGTAGAAAGCTATAAGATTAAGGTCTCTCCCGAAGACAGTGCAAAGCTGGCATATCATCAAAACGAATTAGAAAAATTACAAGCTCAAATGGAGCCGTACCAAGGCAAAATGCAAGCTCTTGGAAAAGAAATGCAAGCGTACGGACAAAAGATTCAGGCTATTTACCTACCAATTAATCAGAAGTCTTCGGATATGGGTGAAATAGGAAATCAAATAGGTAAATTATCGAGACAAAAAGTTCGTTTAGAGTTCGACCTCGAAGATTCAAGGGATGACAAAACACGCAAAGAACTCAAAGCAAAATTGAAAGAAACCGACGATAAGTTACGTGAGATTGAAAATAAGATGGAGTCTTACCACAAAGAAATTGAGAAGTTTCATGTTCAGAATGAAAAACTGTATGAAATACCGATGGATAGTTTGAGTAAATTGATGCAAGCATACGAAGAGCCTCTCGAAAAAATCGCTAAGCAAATGGAATTTCATGGCGAAGCAATTGAGAAGTTAATTCCTGAAGGTGCAAGATACAATAATTTTGGTAATTGGGTTTCGCCGCCATCCCCGCCATCGTATCCGTCGGTACCTGAAAAACCAAAGAAGGCACTCAAGGCTTCACCAGTTTCTCCGCCATCTCCGCCAAAACCTGTTAAAAGAACTTAGATATATTCGGTTTTTTCGCCGAGCCGAAGAATCTGGTAGTTTACACCGTATTCTTTGGCTTTTTCTCTGAAATTCTCTGGGTTTTCGGTATTGAATTCAAATAAGTCGTAGTGGTGCGGAATCGTGAGTTTTGCTCCAATTTTTTGGGCTAATCTTGCCGCCTCTTCATAATTGAGGTTGCCAGCCACACGTCTTTCGGGTTTGTTGCCATTGATTGGCAGAAAAGCAACGTCAATTTCAAATGGTTTCAAGATATTTTCAATGTCATCGTACCAAAGTGTATCTCCCGAATGATAAACTGAATAATTGCCAAATTTTACGACATAGCCCATGAATTTGTGGTATCCTTGAGCATCTTTTTCGATTTTGTTATGGGCGGCAGGCACTCCAAAAATTTTGAATGGATGGGCATCATAACCCTGTATGATATTCGGAGAATAATTTAGCCCAATCGGGAAATCAATTTGACATTTTAGTCTATCGCAAACAAAGGCTCGATTGGCTTCAGGAATAATAAATTGGGTATTAGGATTCTCTTCGAAAATGGGTAATAGTGTTTCTGCATCGAGGTGGTCGGTGTGATTGTGGCTCGATGTAACAACATCTATCATATCAAGCAATTCGGGTTTTACGACCAATTCGCTGATTCTGGTATGAGGCTTATCGGTTTGGGCATATTTTAAAGTAAGAGAATCTGAAAGGTAAGGGTCAAAAAGCAAGTGTTTTCCTCGAAATTGAATCAAAAAACCACTTTGACCAAGCCACCAAATTCTGAATCCATCCATTTTTGGGATGCTTGATTCGATGTCTTTGACTAATATTTCGTCTCTCTGAAATGCTTTAATCATTATTAGAAAATATATTTTGTCTAACCATTATCGTACCTAAGTACCTATCCTCTAATCTCTTTGGCTCCAAGACACATATTTTTTAGTTTTTGACGAGAAGCCCATCGTGCAGTTTGGCTCAATCCACAGTCGGGTGCAACTGCCAATTTCTCCGCAGGAACGTATTTTAAGCACATTTTGATTCTCTCTACTACGTCTTTCACGCTCTCAACGTAATAATTTTTGACATCAATGATACCCACAGCGACATCCATTTTTTGAGCAAATTCGGCCAAAAGTTCAACCTCGTCAAATTCACGATTGGCCATCTCGATATGGATTTCGGCTACATTCATATCCAGAAAATCGGGTAACATCGGGTATAACTTTCGATAACCAACTGGCCTTCCTTTAAAATTACCAAAACATAAATGCGTAGAAACCCTCGCCTTATCAGTTACAGATTGAATGGTTCTATTAAAAATATCTACAAATCGTTTTGTATCTTCTTTATAAGCATAACATGACATTGATGGCTCATCTACCGTAATTTCGGTACAGCCAGCTTCAACCAAACTTTCTAATTCTTTTCTTACTATTGGCAATAAATCTTCTGTAATATCAAATCGGTCTTTGTATATTTTTCCATCGGGAATCATCCTTCCGCTAAGGGTATATGGGCCGGGGACTGACGCTTTGAGCGTAAAATTGCTCGGAGCCAACCTTTTGAGGCGTCTGAATTCTGCTACTGCTCCAAGTCCTTCTGGAGCGGTGAGCGGCTCAACTATCGAGTGTTTGCCTCTTTGGTCGTGGGCAGGTGGTCCCCATTTACGAGTCTCTTCGTGGTTGGGTCTTAGACCTTTAATGTATCCATAAAATGACAAATTAAAATCTAAACGGGTTTGTTCGCCGTCAGTAATTACGTCTAATCCTGCCGAAGTTTGGTCGTGGATGGCGGCAATTACCGCATCCTCTATCATTTCTTCGATGTCGGCAGCTCCAAATTTATCGAGATTTAAAGTTGCAAATTCGAGCCATCCCGGAAACGGATAGCTGCCCACTACGGTTGTTCGGATAGGAATAGGCTGCATAATTATTGAAGATTTGTTGTATTATAAATACTTGTCTATACAAGTGTAAAATTATAACTTGTATAGACAAGTAGCAAGAAGTTTGAAACTTTTTTATCAAAAGTTATTCGCATGAGTTATTTAATCCAATCGAATTCATGTCGGTTTCCACGATACTGTTTTAGCTCCATGCTGGCACTACCGACACTAAAATCTACTTCAATTCTGATAGGAACATGGTTTTTGTCGTCCGAAACCCAAACTCTAATGGCATTTTCACCTTCAAACATTTTGTTTGGTGGCAGAATCGGGTTGAGTTTTAGGACTTTAATTTTGCCAAATTTGGTTTTCACCTCGCCCTTACCATTATATTTGACTTTCATGTTGTAAATTTCGTCATCAAAAAAAAGATTTGCCGAGATAGTCTCGCCCAATTTAATTTTTGAGAAATCGAGAATTCTTAAAAAATAATAGCCCGAAACCACGTCCTGAATATTATCTGGCACTTTAAAGTCTTTATGGTCTTTATCTTGGCTACGAGTTGCTGTATTATTGATATGATTGAAGAACACAGTTTGTTCTTTTTTGTAGTTGTTTTCTTTGATATTCATCAAAAATCTTTGCGAAACAAAAGCCGACGTATCGAGATAAGAGCGATAATTATTTCGGATGTTAAATAAATCAGTCAGACCTGTAGTTCTACCCAAAATATTGACTCTGAAACATGGACGATTATTCACACTAAATATCTGCGGACTGACATCTACGAGTGCTTCTCCAACTGGAAATATCCCGAACTTTATTCTATATTCGTAATATTCACCTGCCTTAAAGCTTGTGTTTGTAATACTCCTATATGGGTCAATGAAAAATGATGAACTGATGATTGAAGCAAAAATTATGTAGAAAAAACTTCGCATTAAGATAATTTTAAAGGCATCACAAAGATGGATATTTTGATTTTAGAAACGATAAATATGCCTTAAAATTACTATTAAATTTGTTTTTAAATTCATCTTCAAACTGATTTTGTTTGCTTTGGTAGGTCATGTAGCCAATGAAGTAGGCATTATTGGGTAAATTTTTATCGTTTGTACTCCATTTTTTTCGGGAAATCATTTTCTTTTCAAATGAACCATTGAGAAGTGTATCGGCCGAATTCATTATTTGGCTAATCAGTTCATATTTCAATTGCTCTTTGGTCTGATTCGACTGTTTTTTATCGAATGTCTGATACAAGCTATCCAATTTTTGTACTCCAAACATCAAATGTTTGCTGTAAGCATCATTGTATTTTTTTGAGAATTGATAATGCCGCAATTCTTTAGAGTTTTTGCCGTATTTGTATTCCAGAAATCTAATTGCACCGTAGTCTCCGATAAAATCTGCGAGGTTTTCATTAAATTCTAAACTGTTTTTTACAAATAATGTGCCGTGAGTTGTTTCATGGATGATTAATGCTGCCAATCGTCCGGGTGAGCGAGTCAGCATCGAACTCAAAATTGGGTCTTTGAGATAGCCCAAAGTACTCCATGCCGAAACTTCATTTTGTTGAGTGTCGTATCCTTCTGCTTTGAGTTGATTGAGTTCGGCATCGGCAATTTCTTTTTCAAAATGGCCCTTGTAGCTAAATTCGCCAAGAATCGGAAAATCCCATTTTTTAGCTTTTAATTCAAATTTTTCGGATGCAGTATTGACCCATAGAATCGGTTTGCCTTGTTGGTCATAGAATGTTGTATAATTTTTAGATGGATTGAGTCCGAGCGAATCAACGGCAAATTGTTTGATTTCTTGAATCAAACGAATCTGTTTTTTGAGCGAATCGGGATAGTTTTTGTCGGCTAAAACATCTTCAACCTGTACAGTATTCCAAATGATTTTAAATTGACCTTTGGCTTGTCGGTATCCATAAACTGTTGATTCCCAGTTGAATAGCAAAAATGCTACTAAGGCTAAGAATAACAATGAAAATGAATATTTTAGAATTTTTTTGATTCGGTGCATGAAAATTTAGAATGAGTAACCTATTCCACCTCCAATCAAATTATCGAGATTTGTTTCATAAATTTGCAATGCCCCTCTCCCAAAAAGACTCCAGCCAGATGATATTTTGTACGCATAGCTAAGGTTTACTATCAAACCAATTTGGTTTCCCTTTCGATAATTACCATTATCCAATAAGTAAATGATTTTTCCATTTTTATCAACCGTTGTTGTGAAACCTCCCGTGCTGTATCGATAACCAATTCTACCAGATAGACCACTACCAATTTGAGCCAAGTGCTTTTCCGTGTTTATAAGATTCAAAAAACCATTTAAATTTATCTTGTAGGCATTTTGGGTAGAAAAATAAAGTATTTCTTTTTCCTTATTTACAACATAATTGTACTGAGAGGTTGCTGATGACACTCCAAACTCTGCACCAACTGAAAACAACTTTGTAAGTTGTTTTTGATATTCTGTGGAAAAATAAATTCCTTTCAAATCTCCCGTCCCAAAAAAAGCATGTCCACCATTGAATCTTACACTGTTAGTTTTCTGTGCAGAAGTTGAAAGAGCAATCAATGTTGCGATGAATAAAAGTGTTTTTTTCATGTTAGTTAATGTAGAATTGTTTTGTGAATGATTTATCATTTATCTCTAAACGAATAAAGTATTTGGCTGATTGTAATTCGGTCAATGAAAAAATCTCAGTTTGTTTGCCTTCATTTCGTCTTTCAGAAATCGACTTTATTTTTCTTCCAGC
>JALOLV010000488.1 GCA_025455785.1 Spirosomataceae bacterium
TTTCAAATCGGCAATCATATAGTTTTTGACGTCTTCCCAAATATTCGATGGGACATACGCACGAGAAGCCGCCGAGCATTTCTGACCTTGGTACTCAAAAGCCCCACGAACCAATCCTACCGCAACCGCTTTAGGGTCGGCTGAGTGGTGAGCCACCACAAAATCTTTTCCGCCAGTTTCGCCAACGATTCTTGGGTAGGTTTTGTAGCGATTGATATTCTGTCCAATCGTTTTCCAGATTGTCTGGAATACCTTCGTGCTACCCGTAAAGTGGATTCCCGCAAAATTTGGGTCTTTAAAAATAACATCACCAGCTTCGGGAAATAACATCACCAGCTTCGGGACCATCTACATATATAAGGTTGATGACGCCATCTGGCAAGCCAGCCTCACGGAAAACCTCCATGATTACATTTGCCGAATAAATCTGCGTGTAGGCGGGTTTCCAAACCGTAACATTACCCATCATGGCTACGCAAGAAGGCAAGTTGCCAGCGATAGCCGTGAAGTTAAACGGAGTCAGTGCAAAAACAAAACCTTCGAGTGGGCGGTGTTCCATACGGTTCCAAATGCCCTTCGATGACTCTGGCTGCTCAGTATAAATTTGGCTCATAAAATGAGCATTAAATCTCAAGAAATCAATCAATTCACAAGCCGAATCAATCTCGGCCTGAAAAGCATTCTTTGACTGCCCCAACATCGTAGCGGCATTGATTTTGGCACGATACGGCCCCGCCAGCAAATCGGCTGCTTTCAAAAATATCGCTGCTCTTTGTTGCCAAGGCATATTTGCCCAAGACTCACGTGCTTTTAGGGCTGCGGCAATGGCTTTGCGAACATAGCTTTTGTCGCCTTCGCTTGCGTATCCAAGTACGTGTTGGTGGTCGTGTGGAGGCGATAATTTGATTTTTTTATCAGTAAAGACCAGTTCATTACCAATGTACATCGGAATCTCGGCAACCTTGCTGCGAGCTTCGGCAATTGCGGCTTTCAAAGCTGTTTTTTCGGGCGAATTGGGTGCATAAGCTAAAACAGGCTCATTGATAGGAGTCGGTACTTGAAAGAATGCGTTTGACATTTGTTGATTAAGTTTTTTGGCAAATTTAAGGATAATGGATTGATAATTAATAATTTGTAAAAGTATAATTTGTGATGAATCCGAGGGTTTTGAGTGGTCATAATTGGTTAATATGCGAGATTGAAAAACAAAATTCGGATTATTCTTTTTTTCGAGAACAAAATTTTGGATTCTTCAAAATATACCGATTCATTATACTGAGGCCTTGCAAACTATAAATTTTGTGATGTTTCGTATAATGTTATTAATCCAAATTTTTGGCTTGATGTTTGCTAACAGAAATATCGTACTCCGATAAAGAGTACAATATTGTCAGGAACTTAATAATTCTTCAAAAGCCATGAAATTAAAAATGACCCTAATGTTAGGGCTTGCCTGTATGGTATTGGCATCCTACACAAGCGTGCATAATGCCGCTGCACCTAAAGTGAAATTCTACGAAGGAAGTTACGACGAATTTCTTCGTGAGGCTAAAAAAGCAAAAAAGCCAGTTTTATTAGATTTTTGGGCAGGCTGGTGCAATCCTTGTAAAAAAATGGACACCGAAACTTTCTCGAATCCTACTTTTGCTACCTATCTCAACGACCACTTTATGGTTTATAAGGTCAATATAGACACCTTTGATGGTATGGAGATTGCCGACCGTTTTGCGGTAGATGCTTACCCAACTCTCATTTTGTTAGATTCTAAAGGCAAATTCGTAAATCGTTATAAAGGTTTTTATCCTGCCAATTATTTAGAGAACGAATTGGATAAAAGCAGAGAGCAAAAAGGCAAACGTTTTGTAACCCCAAAAGCGACCACGGCTGCCTATTCTGAGTAGTAATTGAGAATTGAATGAATCATACGCCAAGCGTAATAAATTGGGTCGAGAGACTCGATTTGTTACGCTTTTTTTATTTGACATAAAAATTTAGTCAAATATTAGCTATTGAAGTACCCACTTGTAAATAGTTTATATTATTTTTTTGTAGTGTAGGGTTTGCAAGCCCTACGCTACGAAAAATAGAGCGATGATTTGACAGATTCAAATAGTATAAACTATTTATGAACGTGTACTTAGTTGCGAGAGTTTTACCTCTCTTTAATCGTAATTGTTTAATAATCAATAAATTGGCTTTCGGATGGCCACGAATGACAATATCTTAGGAATAGCAAAAATTATTTTTAGTAAAGTGCAAGATATAAATTGGGTTGTATAATTCATCAATGATTAATATATAGGACTTTCGCTTTAGCTATTTTGTCCCATCAGGACACAATATCGGTAGATATAATCTAATTGCAAGTCTCTTTAGGGATGATATATCGTCTCTAAAGGGACCTTTTTCGAGGAAAATCGTTCCTATTTCTACCGACATTTTATTCCTACGGGATATTTTCTTTGTTAAGCGAAGTTTCTAATATAGTACTGATAATCAGGCGATTAAGGATTTTGGCAAACTACTAATCTCTTATATTAGTAATCTTGCTGATTTGATAGGTTTTCTATTGAGTCAATGACCACGATTTTATCAATACAATATTTTTTTCTACACCTGATTACATTTTTATAAGTGGCTACGACTAAGAAAAAAAGTTTTAGAAATGAAATTCTTAGTTTT
>JALOLV010000002.1 GCA_025455785.1 Spirosomataceae bacterium
TTGGACTTAGATTTTATCTACCGATATTGTGTCCTGATGGGACAAAAATAGCTAAAGCGAAAGTTCTGATTTTATCTCGAATTAAATTTAAAATAATTATGAGCTACCACTTAATGTTGTCGTATTGTTTATCAAGAACGACTAACATCAGGTTAGTTTTGAAGAGCCGCTCTTTTTAAGCAAGCTACTCAATACAAAGTTTTAGCAATACCAGTCAGCATAATTACTCAAAGTGTAGGTTTAAATTTTCTTAGAAAAGTTATAAAAAAATAGCTGAAAATACTAAAAATTTAGCAAAAACGAAACAATTTCTCATAAAAATTGTCATGTATTTACGTACCCAATAATTAAATGCAAACTGCCATCTCAGATATTTCAGACGAACAGCTCGTATTGCTTCTGCTCAATGAAGACCGAGATGCCTTTACTGAAATTTATGAGAGATATTGGAAGAAGTTGCTCGGAATGGCCATTTACAAGACCAATGATAAAGAAGTAGCACAAGAAATCGTTCAGGAGCTTTTTGTTAGCCTTTGGGAAAAACGTAAAACAACCGTTATTCAAAATCTTGAAAACTACCTTTTTGTTTCGCTCAAGTACCTCATCATCCACCACCTAAAAAGAGTAATTGCCGAACGCAAATTAGTTAATACCGAAGGCGTTGAGATTCCGAACGAGCCAACTGAGATTCTGACTGCTCAAGCACTACAAAATGCTATCAGCCAAGCGGTTGAGCAACTTCCCGACAAAACCCAGTTAGTATTCAGAATGAGCCGATTTGAAGAAAAATCTCACAAAGAAATTGCCGAATTTTTAGAAATCTCCGAGAAGGCTGTCGAGTACCACATCACCCAATCTTTGAAGTTTCTGAAATCAGAACTAAAAGAATTTTTAATTTGATTTTTCCAAGTATTTCTACTCAAAATAGCGTAAAATATTGTATTTTTCAAATAATGTTTATTTTTATTTAGGGATATACCCGCGTTTCTTCACTTTATTGTCGAACACAAAAATCATAGTTCGGCAACATGAGCAAACATTCTTTCGATTCGATTTTAGAGAAATATTTAGCGGGTAAATGTACGCCAGCCGAAAGGCTTTTGGTCGAGCAGTGGTACGACCTCATCGGCGACGAAGCCAAGATACCCGATACAAACGAGGAGTGGGAATCGCTCAAGACTCGCATGTGGATTGAGATTCAGAAACAAAACAAGAAAGAAGCCACTGTTATTCCGATTTATAAAAGATTGAGTTTCAGAATCGGAGTTGCCGCTTCGGTGGTTTTTGTACTTCTTTTTGGGATTTATCAGTATTCTTCTAAGATTTTTTTTAATAACGGTTTTGGGATACTCGAATCAACAAATTACGAGAAAATAGAAAACACTTCGGACAAAAACAAAATTGTTCACCTCGAAGACGGTAGCTCAATTAGGCTTTTTCCGAACTCAAAAATCTCTTTTCTGAAGCATTTTGAAGCCCACAAAAGAGAAGTTTTTTTAGAAGGTGAGGCATTTTTTGAAATTGCCAAAAATCCATCAAAACCTTTCTACGTTTATGCCAATAAGTTAGTTACGAAAGTAATCGGCACAAGTTTCTTAGTAAAAGCCCACAAAAGCCAAGCCGCAGTGCAGGTTTTGGTACAGTCGGGTAAAGTCTCGGTTTTCAAAAAAGAAGAGGTTTCAGACAACATACTCAGGAATATCGAAGGGGTTGTGATTTTGGCCAATCAGCAGCTAAATTTCGACAAAAAGTCAGAAACTTTCCTAAAAACAGTTATCGAGAAGCCCACCTTGCTCGCCAATAAAACTTTTATTGATTTTAATTTTGAAGAAGTTGCCGCCAGCGAAGTTCTCAAAAAAATTCAATCAGCTTACGGGATTTCGATAATTTTTGAAGAAGAAATCCTAAAAGAGTGTCCTTTTACTGCCGATTTGACGGATGAGCCACTGTATGGCAAAATCTCGCTCTTGTGCCAAGCCATTGAAGCCAACTACGAAACGATTGATGGTCAAATCATCATTAGTTCGAGAGGGTGTCGATAAATAAAAAAATGGGGTTTTGTCGCCAAACAAAACCCCGAATCTCCTCTTTCAGAATTTTTAAAGATTCATTTCTCTCGCCAAAGAGAAAATAGAGGAGCTTTTTTGTCAATATCAAACAACAAAAAACAATTAAAAGTATGCAAAATTATTCAACCTACAAACCAATTCTGCTGAAAATCATGCGATTGAGCCTTCTACAACTATGTTTGGCGTTTGTTTTTGCCAGTATCAGTTTTGCTCATGAAGCCAATGCCCAAGAGTTATTAGAGCAAGAAATCTCGATTTCGGTCAAAGACCAAAGTCTAATAAAGGTATTGAAAGAGATAAGTAATCAAACCGACATCAAGTTTGTATATAGTTCAAAACTCATCGGTACAAGTAAATTGGTTTCGATTGATGCAAAAAAACAAAAACTTTCGGCAGTGCTTCAGCAAATCCTAAAGCCACTCTCGATAGAGTACGTTATCAACGGAGAAAAAATCATTTTGAACCGTCGTATTGCCTCAAAAATCGAAGTAAGCCCAAACGCCGTTACGGTAGAACCTCGAAAGGTTGAAATAACACCCGATGTTTTACCGAAAGAAATTCTGCAAACTAAAAAGGCAAATTTAGCAACGGGTACACTCCAAGGCAAAATAACCGACGAAAAAACGGGCGAAGCTCTGCCCGGAGCGAGTATCTATCTAAAAGGAACAACCAAAGGTGGCGTAACAAACCTCCGTGGCGAGTATATCATTAATTTGGTGCCGAGCGGCAAGCAAACTTTTGTGGTGAGCTACATTGGGTATCAGTCCCAAGAGATTAATGCAGATGTGAATGAGAATGGCGTAACGGTGCAGAACATCAAGCTACGTGAAGGAACCGGCGAATTGGCAGAGGTTGTGGTACGAGGAAGTCTCGAAGGCCAGCAGAAAGCACTCAATCAGCAACGAACATCGGATAATATCAAAAATATCATTTCGGCAGATTTGATTGGTCGTTTTCCAGATTTGAACGTGGCTGAGGCTCTTCAAAGGATTCCCGGGATAAACATCGAAAGAGATAGAGGAGAAGGCGGTGAAGTACAAATGCGTGGAGCTCCACCGTCGTTTACGACAATCAATATCAATGGTGAGCAGATTCCGGGTACACAAACCGACGGACAACGAAACGAAGAATTGTCTCTGATACCCGTTGACCAACTCTCATCTATCGAAGTTACAAAAGCTATCACCTCCGATATGGACGGCGATAACATTGGCGGAACGGTTGATTTTAGAACGCCATCGGGTAAGAATCTTAACTGGAAAGGCAAAGCCGAAGTGGGTGGTGGCTACAATAATATTGTTCAGAGAACTTCTTTTATTGGTAAATTCGGTATCAATCGCCGTTTTATGCCAACCGAAAATATGCCCGATGGGCGTTTTGGTTTCAATTTAGGCGGAAGCTATTTTGGCTCAAATCTCGGACGAGACCGAATAACTTATAACTACACCAGTCAATACACCAAAATCAATGGTAAAGATTATGTTTTGCCTACTTACTACCGTTTGCGAGATTTAGAGAACTTCCGTAGCCGTACTGGGGTTTCTGCCGCAATGGATTACAAATTTAGCCCTAAATCAGAGCTTTATTTCAATTATATGTACAGCCGCCGTTATGATTTTGATGAAGAAGCACGTACCCAGTTCGACTTTAATACCGCTCGATTTGTCATGGACGAATCCATCGGGCTACCTACTGGCAATACAGCTACGACAGTACGAAGATTTATCAATCCCCGATTCAATGATGTCAAAAATCACAGCGTTTCGTTGGGCGGGAATCACGGTTTGGGAAAAGCTACAATTGATTACTTATTATTTTGGTCGCAGTCGCACAACGATGCCTTTGTGGGTAGAGTGTACGATTTAAGAAGCACAACAGCGGCATCTACATTTACGGGCTGGGGTTCTGATTTTGCGAATGTCCAAGGAGTAAACTACGACATCCACGACCCTTTCAATATGCGTAGCATTAGAAACTACACCGACCAAGACCAAGTAATCAAGGGGCGTAATTTCTCAGGAAAAATAAACCTAACAATTCCGTATATGATTGGCGATAAAAACAGCTCAATCAAGTTTGGGGGTAAGTACCGTACCATCAGTAACAGGAGAGAGATTGATAATAAACGCTATAATTTTGTGAATGATGGTACCGTAAATGTGAATAGTTTATTTGCCAGATATACATCTTCGAGAGAAGATAATACATTTCTAAAAAACAGCGTGAGGTTTGGCCCAACGTTAAATTATGAAGGATTCGACCAATTTATTGCATCAAATCAAGGTTTGTGGAGGTTTGATGAAAATACCAGTGCCAATGAGTCGATTCCGGCATTTTATGATGCCAACGAAACGGTTTTTGCGGGATATTTAATGAATAAAATCAATTTCAATAAGTTTATGCTCCTGACGGGGGTTCGGTACGAAAGAACGGTGGTAGATTATATTTCGAGGGCTTTTGAGTTCAATGCTCAGGGTAATGTTAAAAGAGAATCAGTCAGAGACATTGCCGGTGGAACAAACTTTGATTTCTTTCTGCCCAACGTTCATTTAAAATACAGTATCAATCAATTTACCAATATCCGTGCAGCACTGACTTACAGTTATGCACGTTCCAACTTCGCCGATTTAGCACCAGTTCAGAGTGTCAATGTCAATAACTTGACGATTAATCTCGGCAATCCAAATCTAAAACCAGCAAGCTCAACCAATTTTGATTTGATGTTTGAGCATTACTTCAAAAACGTAGGTATTATCTCGGGTGGGGTATTCAACAAACAAATCAGAAACTTTAACTTTGACCGTACATTTACCGAAGACCGTGAGGTCTTTGTACGAGATGATGCCACCGGTGCGTTTGTTCCTTTCAAAGAGACATTTTCAATCAACCAAACCCAAAATGGCGAAACTGCTAACGTCAGGGGTTTTGAGTTTAATCTCCAAACTAATTTATCCTTTTTGCCCGGAATCCTCAAGGGTATCGGATTATACGCCAATTACACATTTACCGATTCAAAAGCCACCACATTCGACCGCCAAAATGTAAGGTTGCCCGGTCAGGCACGCCATACGGGCAACGCCGCTTTGTCTTTTGATTACAAAAAACTTACCCTTAGAGGTTCGTTCAATTTCAATGGTGGTGTGATTAGGGCATTAGGGCCTGCCGGATTGGGCAACGAGGGTGATTTTGATACTTATCGAGCCGACCGCTACCAATTAGATTTATCGGCTTCTTTTGCAATAACCAAGAAAATCCGTGCTTATGCCGAATTCATCAACCTCACGAATCGCCCTGATGTTGAATATTTCGGAATCCGTAGCCGAGTTTCAAATCTCGAATATTTCGATTGGTGGAATCGTTTTGGTTTATCGTATAATTTCTAAAATCTTGATTCAGAAAAAATTAGTTTTAAAAGGAATTCATAATGAAAAAATATATAAATATCTCAAAATCAATCCTTTGTGGAGTGTTCTTACTCCTGATTGGATTAAGTTCTTGCGAAAAAAAGGACTTTGAATACGTCTCGCCCGAGCCTAAAGTTGCATTTGTAGATGCAACAGCAACCAGCCGACGGCAAGTATCAAGTGGCCAAATCAGGTTTGATGTTACGCTGCAAGCCTTCAAAGGAATCAAAGCGGCACTTGTCAAAGCAAACGGAGCCGAGGTGAAAAGAGAAGATTTGACCGCCCGAAACGATTTATTCATTACATACACTGTGCAATATACCATTCCGAGTACAGCAAAACAAGGTGATAAAATTGCATTGACGGTAGAAGTCATCGACAACGAGGGCAAAGCCTCTGCCCCGATTACATACAGCATCGACGTAGTTGGCTCAACGTTCACGGTTAATGAGGTTACGGTGGGTGGTCAGGCATTGAGCCAAATTACTGGGATTATCAATGTTGATTACGAAATCCCTGCCAATGCCAAAATATTATTAAATGGCAGAGTAGAAGTAGAAGAGGGAATCAAACTCACAATCGGTTCAGGAACAATCCTTTATGCAAAAACAGGGGGTGCTACGCCTTCTTATTTGAGCGTAAAACCAAAAGCCACGCTGATTGCGAGAGGTACAAAAACAGCTCCAATCATTATGACCTCAGAAAAAGTATTGGGAGGCACACCGGCAGCTGGCGATTGGGGTGGTTTGGTCATAAATGGTCAGGCTCGAATCAATACTGCGGATGGCTCTGCGACGGGTGTAACGGGTAAATTCGGAGGAACAATTGATACTGATAATTCTGGCATAATTGAATACCTAAGAGTGGAATACGCCGGTGGTGGTGGCGGCAGCGACATCTTGGAGGGAGCCGGAGTAACCTTAAACGGAGTAGGTAGTGGTACAACGGTACGTTTTGTTCAAAACTGGAATAGTGCTGGGCTTGGTTTCTTTGTAAATGGTGGCAGAGTAAATCTCAGAAACATAGTTTCGATGAATTCCCGTTCGCATGAAATCTACGCCGAAAGAGGCTGGAGGGGATTCGGACAGTTTTGGCTAACCCATACCACTATTGCGGGTGAGCGAGGTGTGCAGATAAGTTCGTATCCATCGGCCTTAGAGACATTTGTCATTACAGATTGCGTAGTGTCTAATATAACTTGCGTAGGGCCGGGCTTTGGGCAGCCTTCAACTTTTGGAAACATCGGAATGCGTTTCCGGAGAGGTGCAAAAGCCAAGATTTATAATGCCTTAGTTACTCAATATCCGTCGGCGGGGCTTCGTTTAGACCCCGATAATAACACCGAATATTTGGCAGGAACGGTGCTGGTAGCCAATTCTAATATATTTCAAAACTCGGCTGGCCCAGCCCACAGCAATAACTTTCATAGCAGTACCCGTGCCGAATGGCGAGACAAAGCCGACCGTGCAAATCTTACAACCCCCGTAGCCCTCACCAATGATTTTGTCGGAACAAGCACCACTACACCATTCACTGGTCTGGCTACCATCAATTCATTTTTTACTAATGCTGCTTATCGTGGTGCTGTGCCTACTGGTACGGGCGATTGGACCGCCGATGGTAACTGGTGCAAAAACGCCAAGGGCGATATTTTATAAGACTTTCAAATCAAGCCTGATAGGATTTTAAAATTTTATCAGGCTTCTTCCTGTATCATGATGAATCGTAAATCTTTTCTCAAAAAACTATCGGCTTCGGCAATAGGTGTTGGTTTGCTTCCGACCGAAACTTTCTCTCAAACCGCCAATTCGGGTGTAAAAATCACTAACGTAAAGCCTTACATTTTTAAAAACGCTCTTTATGTAAAAGTTGAAACCGACGCCGGAATCAGCGGTTGGGGCGAAGGAGACCACGAAACTACCTCTGTTTTGGGTGTTTTTTTGAATGAAGTTTTAAAACCCGTATTGATAGGAAAAGACCCCTTCGACTCGGAGTACCTCTGGACTCAGATGTTTTTTGAAGGTTTTGAGAATGGTAGCTCTGGCATCAACCCCGGAGCGGTGGCGGGTGTAGATAATGCCCTTTGGGATTTGAAAGGAAAAATCTTGAAAATGCCTGTTCATAAATTGCTCGGCTCGAATAATACCGAAAAAGTTGCGGTTTATGGTAGCTACGGACGAAGAAAGGGAGATGGCTTCAGAACACCAGCCGAAATGGCAAAACTCGGTGCTGACTTTGTGGCACAAGGCTACAAAACCGTAAAAGCCCGAATGCAACTTTATGACCGAGACCGGAATCCACCCTTTAATTTCACCTACGATTGCATCAAAGCCGTAAGGAGTGCAGTGGGCGATAATATTGATATTTTCGTAGATTTTAATAATGGATATACAGCAGGAAAAGCCATAGAATTGGGCTTAAAACTGTACGAAAATTTTAATATCAAAGTAATCGAAGAGCCTGTTTCGTCGATGAACTATCCAGATTTACGGCAAGTGGTAGAGGCTATGCCCTGCGAGGTAAACGCTGGTGAGCATGAATACAATAAGTGGCAGTTTAGGGATTTGATTGTAACTGGAAACCCTGATTGCTTGAACTTGGATTTGATAAAATGCGGTGGTATTTCGGAATGCAAAAAAATTGCGGGTATGGCTCACGCTTTTGACAAAGAAATAATGGTGCATAATACTCGACCCACTTTGGCAACAGCTGCCAGTCTAAATTTAGTCGGGAGCATTGCCAACTCGGCAAAAGTACAGGAGTTTTCAGGATTAAGACCCGATTTAGACCAAACCTCATTATTCAAGAATACCGTTCGTTTTGAAGACGGATTTCTCTACATTCCGCAGGGGCATGGTTTAGGTTTAGAAGTGGACGAAGATGCAATGGAAAAACGAAAATTGAACAAGTAATCCCTCAATCTTAAAAAATGCTGAAAATCATCGTTTTATTTCTTTTTTCTTGGCAAATTTTTGCTCAATCAAAAATCGAAAAAGAAGTTATCGAAATCGAAAAAAAACGGTTCGATGCTTTGGTAAACAAAGATTATGTGTTCTTAGAGAGGGTATTCTCAGAACAACTGATTTATAACCATGCCGACGGAAAAATAGATAATAAACAGAGTTTCTTGCAGGGTTTGAAAGACGGCCGTAGAACCTACAAAAGTATTGGCTTAGATACAATTTCAGTTCAGCAATTCGATAAAACGGCTATTATCAGAGGCGACGTGAATTTTTTAAGAATCAATAAAAATCAACAACAAATTGCCCAAAAACTAAGGTACTCGGCAGTATATGTACTACAAAAAAAAGAATGGAGGATGGTTTCTTGGCACTCAACAGATATAACACCAAAAAAATGAAAAAAACGATTTTATTGTTCCTTGTTTCATTCTCGGTTTGTTTTGGTCAAAAAAATAAATATTATCCGCTAAAAAACGAACAAAAAATCGTAAAAGGAATCAAACAAACGGCTGATGCTCAAACGCATTTAAACATCCAAGATTTTCGGCCCGACCCCAGCGGACAAACCGACAGCCGACCCGCTTTTTTGGCAGCTTTGAAACAATGCGAGGCTTCGGGTGGCTGTGTTTTGCAAGTTTCGGCGGGTAAATATCGGCTCGATGGAGCATTGCACCTGATTGATAATTTACACTTGGTACTCAAAAAAAATGTTATTTTGAGTTTTACGCCCGAAGCAAAATTTTATCTCCCAGCCGTAAAAGTGCGTTGGGAAGGCACCGTAGCGTGGAATTATTCACCCATGATTTATGCTTTCAAAAAGAAAAATATTACTATTTCGGGTGAAGGAATAATTGATGGAAACGGCTTGGAATGGAGTAAGAACTGGCGAAAATTACAGAAAGATGACCAAACAAAAATCCGTAAAATGGGCAATGATTTGGTGGATGAAAACCTCCGGATTTTTGCTAATGGCTACGCCGATACTAACAACGACGGCACGCCCGAAGGTGATGGAAAAGAGCATTTCCTAAGACCCAGTTTGGTACAACTCTTTGCCTGCGAACAAGTCCGTTTTGAAGGCGTAACTTTCCAAAATTCACCATTCTGGACGTTGAATTTTCCGTTTTCTAATCATTTGGTATTCAGAGGATTAACTATCAAAGGTGGCCCACTCAACGATGACGGACTCGACCCCGACAGTAGTCAAGAGGTTTTGATTGAAGACTGCAACATTGATACCCACGACGACGCTATTTCAATCAAAGCAGGCAGAGACCAAGACGCTTGGAATCGCCCTAAAAGTAAGAATATTGTCATTCGGAATTGCCGCCTAAAATCACAGACTAATTCGTTCTGTATTGGTTCAGAAATGAGCGGAGGGGTCGAAGATGTCTTCGTCAGAGATTGTATTTTGGATGGTGCCGAATATGGCATAAATTTCAAAACTAATCTGGATAGAGGTGGTGAAGTGAAAAACGTGTTTCTGAAAAATCTAACCGTTGGCGAGGTCAAAAAGAGTCTATTCAATTTCACGATGGCGTATCATAGTTATCGTGGGGGGGAGTTCCCCACAAAATTTCATGATATTTACGCCCAGAATATCCATTGTGAAAAAGTCGGCGAAACTGCCATTGAGATTATCGGCGTAGAAAAATCAAAGGTAGAAAACGTATATTTAAGAAAAATTAGCGTAAAAAATGCTAAAAAAGCCGTTCAACTCGAACACACCCAAAATATCAGTTTTGAAAAAGTTTTTGTGAATGGCGATGCGTTGAAAAAATAAAAATTACATTTCTAAAATTCGTGTATTCGTGGCAAACAACTACATTTCCAGAAATCACTTTATTAAAACTTTGGCTTTAGGAAGTCTAAGTTTATCGGGTTTCAAAGTACATAATGCAGACGATGATTTGCCAGTTTGGCAATTTGAGAATTTGAGAAACCAAATTTCAGAAATTATTAAAATTGATTCGATTGAACTTTGGAAAACGCAAGGGCAACTTTTGATGGTGGTACGTGCCAACGGCAAAGTGGGTGTTACCCAGTGCAATGACCGAATGCAACATTTAGTTTCGCTTTTGAAAGGGCTTGTTTTACCGCATTTTTTGGGTAAAGACGCCCGAGATTTACCTAATTTAGTAGATGATGCTTATCGCCTAAATTCAAACTATAAATACGCAGGAATGCCCCTATGGAACTGTATCGGCTCGGTCGAAATTGCGTGTTGGGATTTACTCGGAAAAATTTCGCAAAAGCCTGTTTATCAATTACTTGGCAGACAAATACGTAGCGAATACGATGTTTACATTTCTGATTGGAGTAGAGATGGCGATGTAAATGAAATCGCTAACAATCTTTTGAAAAAAATGGAAGCGACTGGTTCAAGAGGGGTGAAGATTAAGGTTGGAGGCAGAATGAGTAATTCTAAAGAAAATACAGAACAAACCAAAAAATATATCCCGACATTACGAAAAATATTAGGTGATAAAACAACCATTTATGCCGATGCAAACGGTTCGTACTCAGTAAAAGAAGGTATCGAAACGGGTAGATTATTAGAAGATTTTGGCGTAGAAATCTTTGAAGAACCTTGTAGTTTTGAAGACGAAGACGGCATGAGACAAGTAACCAAAGCCCTACAGAAAATCAAGCTGGCGGGTGGCGAACAGGATTCCAGTGTTTTTAGGTTTGAACGCCTCGCCCGCACCGACGTTTACGATATTCTTCAACCCGACTTGTACTACAACGGCGGAATCCTGCGGGCATTACAAGTGGCTAAAATTGCCCAAAAGTATAGCAAATCCATTGCTCCACACACTCCCAAAGCCGACCCACTTATTGCACCTTTTTGGCAAGTGGCAGCACTCACCCAAAATCTCTATGGTTTACAGGAATGTGTGTTCAATTTTAATGAAAAACCCAAAGATTGGTTTACTCCAGCCATCAAAATTATTAATGGAAAAATGCCAATTCCGACCAGTGCGGGTTTGGGTATAGATTACGACCCAGTTATTTTTAAAAACGGACAACGCTGGGAAATTTAAAATTACCTTTTCGATGAAAAAACTACTTGCCAATCTTACATTTTGGGTACTAACTGCTATTACTCTTGGCATTATTCTCGGGCATTATTATCCCGAAATTGCCCTAAAAAAGATTCTTGAAGAGCCTATCAAGACGAGATTTTTGGGCCAAGAATTTGAAATTGGCTCTACTCTCAGCGAGTTTCTTGGCAAAACATTTATTAGTATTGTCAAGATTTTTATCAATCCAATCATTTTTATAACAATTACCTTGGGGATTATCTCAATGGGCGACCTCAAAAAAGTAGGGAAAGTTGGGGCAAAAGCATTGCTTTATTTTGAAGTTGTTACCACTTTTGCTTTGCTTATTGGTGTTTTAGTTGCCAAAATCATTCGCCCCGGTGAGGGTGTTGTTACCCAAGCAATCAAACAAGGAGATATTACAAAATTTACCCAAAAAGCCGAAGAATTTAGCTGGTTGAAATTCTTTCTTGATAATTCAACGCTACAAGTTTTGGCTCTGGCAATATTACTCGGCATTGCGTTGAGTAATTATTCGGGTAGAGAAAAGGTGATTGATTTCTTGCTGCCCATCTCAAAAAAAATCTTTTGGGCATTGCATAAAATCATGCTTTTGGCACCTATCGGGGCTTTTGGAGGTATGGCTTTCACAATTGGCAAGTACGGCATTGCTACCATCATTCCGCTTATCAAACTCATGGCAACGGTTTATTGCACGATGGCAATTTTTATCTTTGTGGTGCTTTGGTATATTCTTAAATATTACAGAATTAGCCTTTGGAAATACCTAAAATTCATCCGTGAAGAACTCCTGATTGTACTCGGAACCTCCTCATCGGAAGCGGCATTGCCCAATTTAATGGAAAAATTAGAAAAAATGGGCTGCTCAAAATCGGTTGTTGGGTTGGTTGTGCCGGCAGGCTATTCATTTAATCTTGATGGTACCACCATTTACCTTTCGATGGCGGTTATTTTCTTAGCACAAGTTTTTGGGGTTGAGTTGAGTCTTTCGCAAATGGGTACAATCATCGGTATTTTGATGGTTACGAGCAAGGGTGCGGCTGGCGTAACGGGTAGCGGTTTCATTGTGTTGGCATCAACACTTACGGCCACCAAAGTCATCCCTGTCGAGGGGCTTGCTCTACTTTTGGGAGTCGATAGGTTTATGTCTGAAGCACGTTCCATCACTAATTTTATTGGTAATGGCGTAGCTACCATCTGGATAGCCAATAATGAAAAAGAATTCGATAGAAAAAAGATGAATTACGCCTTCAATAATCTTGATGAAACCGAGGATATTTTTAAAGATAATTTGAGGTAAATACCCAAGTAAAAACACAGTATTTACCAGCTATTGCTCAATATACCATATAAAATGATATAACTCGCGACACACCATAAATCAGGCTTTGATAGTTTTGCTGTGCCACAGGTCTTTTGTTTGAGTTTTCTTAACGGAGAGGCTAAATCCATGACTTAATTTTGTAGTATTAGACCAGTGCATCCCAAAGAATTTCGACCGGATGAAGTGCCTTTCGGCCCGTTCCGTCGTGAATCTGGTGGCGACAGCTCGTACCCGGAGCAGCAATGATTACCTCTTCGGGTTGTTTTCTGACTGTCGGAAATAGCACCAACTCGCCAATCTTCATCGAGAGTTCATAATGTTCTTTTTCGTAGCCAAAAGACCCCGCCATACCGCAACATCCGCTCGGAATCATGTGTACATCATAATTACTCGGCAGCGAAAGTATCTTTTTGGTTGGCACAAGCGACCCCATCGCTTTTTGTTGGCAATGCCCGTGTAGTTTAATGAGTTTTTTCTCGCTCGTAAATTGTTCTTTTTTGATATTGCCTTTGTCAATCTCACGAGCCAAAAACTCATCAATCATCAAAGCGTTTTTTGCTAATTTTTTGGCGGCGTCTATCAAATCTTCACGAACCAATTCGGGGTATTCATCTCTGAATGTCAGAATAGCCGATGGCTCAATGCCAATCATCGGTATTTCATCGCTGATGACATCCTTTAATAATTCCACGTTTTTATTGGCAATTTTGATGGCGTCTTTGAGCATCCCTTTTGAGAGATACGCCCTGCCCGACTCAACGTGTTCGGGGATAATTACCTCATAACCTAATTTATTCAATAGATTCAGAGCCTTTTTTCCGATTTCTACATCGTTATAATTGGTAAACTCATCACAGAATAAATAAACAGGTTTTTTGTTTTTCGTTTCTTGTTTTTTATTTCTTGTTTCTTGATTTTCAGCGTACCATTTTTTTACTGTCGTGTTATGAAGCAGAGGCATCGTGCGGTCGGGGTGGAATCCTACAACCGAATTAGCGATTCGTCGGAGCGGAGCGGTATCAAAAACTAAATTGTAGGCCCACGGCACATACGAAGCAATGTTTGTCATCTTCGAGAAATTACCAATCAGCCAGCTACGTGTCGGCACCCCGTTAGTTTCGTAGTAATGCTGTAAAAACTCCATTTTGAGTTTGGCGACATCCACATTAGATGGGCATTCGGCCTTGCAACCTTTGCAAAGCAGGCACAAATCCATCACTTCTTTTACTTCTTTGCTATCCCAACGGTCGGGTTTATCGGAGCGAGTCAAAATCTCACGCAAGATATTGGCTCTGGCACGAGTGGTATCTTTTTCGTTGCGGGTTGCCATGTAGCTTGGGCACATCGTTCCGCCGCTCAATTCAGTCTTTCTACAATCGCCCGAGCCATTGCATTGCTCGGCGTGTTGCAATACGTTTTGGTCCTGAAATCTAAAATACGTTTTGAATTCTGGCGTTTTCTGACCAGCTTCATAACGCAAGAATTTATCCATCGGAGGCGTATCAACAATCTTATTTGGATTAAAGATTTGTTGAGGGTCCCAGACCTGTTTGAGTTCTTTGATTAATTCGTAATTCTTTTCGCCGATTTGTTGGCGGATAAATTCACCACGCAGACGCCCATCGCCGTGTTCGCCCGAGAGTGAGCCTTTAAATTTCTTTACTAAAGTCGAAATCTCCTCGGCTATCAACCTAAATTGACGATGCCCTTCTTCGGTTTTAAGATTGATGATTGGGCGGAGGTGCAACTCGCCCGAGCCTGCGTGAGCATAATGCACACAAGACATTTTATTTTTATCCAGAATTTCGTTAAATTCTTTAATAAATTCGGGTAAATCTTCGACATCAACGGCGGTGTCTTCGATGACGGCAACGGCTTTTTCATCGCCCGGAAGGTTTGACAGAAGCCCTAAACCTGCCTTGCGGAGTGTCCAAATCTTCTTGGTGTCTTCGCCAAACAAAATCGGGAAGTGATACCCCAAGCCAGCCGCCCGCATTTCGGCCTCCATTTGGGTGGCCAATTGCTCAACTTCTTCTTTAGAATCTCTCGAAAGCTCAACTACCAAAATGGCACCGGGGTCTCCCTGAACAAAAAAGCGGTTTTTCTTTTGCTCGATATTCTCTTTGGTACATTCCAAAATATAATTATCTATCAATTCTACCGCACTTGGGCTGTATTTTAGGGCAATCAGGTTGGCACGCAGTGATTCTTCGACCGAATTGAAATGCACACAAACCAGACCTTGGTGTTTTGGCGGAAGTGTATTTACGTGCAATTTGATTTCGGTGATAAACATCAAAGTACCCTCCGAACCCGCAATCAGCTTACAAAAATTGAACGCTCCGCCTGCTGCCACGCCCGAAAGCGGCGGCGTTTTGATGGTTTCTCGCCGGTCTTGAGGTGTAAACACCTCGGTTTCAAGCAATTCATCTATGGCATAACCCGTGTTTCGGCGTTCGATGCTCATCTTAGGAAACTCACGACGAATCTCCTCTTGGGTTTCGGGCTTACTCAGTACATTATATATATGGCTATAAATTTTTGTTTCTAAACTGCTGGTTTCGGGCTTTTGATTTTTGATTTTCTCCTGAAACTCTTGAGTTGTTAAACTCTTAAACTCAACAGGGCTACCATCGCTCAAGAACCCTTTAACTTCGAGCAAATGGTTTCGGGTAGAGCCATAAACTACCGAATTTGAACCACACGAATTATTGCCGACCATGCCGCCAATCATGGCACGGTTTGCTGTGGAGGTTTCGGGACCAAAGAAAAGCCCATGTTCTCTCAGAAAAATATTTAACTCATCACGCACAACTCCGGGCTGTACTCTTACCCAGCGTTCTTCTGTGTTGAGTTCAAGAATTTTTGTGAATGTACGAGATACATCTACCACAATACCATTACCCACAACCTGCCCAGCCAGCGATGTTCCGGCTGTTCGAGGAATCAGCGAGGTTTTATTTTCGGAAGCAAACCGAATCAACTTTTTGATGTCATCCTCGTTTTTCGGAATCGCTACTGCCAATGGCATTTCTCTGTATGCAGAGGCATCGGTAGCATACAGAGTTCGCATTATTTTATCGTAGTGTAACTCTCCTTCGAGCTGGCTTGCTAATTGGCTTAATTCGTTTTTGAGCATTTTCTTTGGTTATTGAATTTTTCAAAGAATCAATAAAAAACCGTTCTTTAGATTCAAAATATTAGAATAGTGCAAATATACGATTTCAAAATTTGTATTTGAGTATAAATTCCTAAATTGAATATTAGTTTTTCAATATTTTTTCGGTCTCTGATACCTGTAAAAACAAATATTATATTGTTTTTGTACAATCTACAAGAATTGAAATTTTTAAGAATTTATAATTTTTGGTGTTATTTTTTTGGACTTTAAGTATTTCTTTTTGTAGTTTTGAGGGTTCATTGCTCAATTAATGCAACATTTTCTTTGCAGACTTCAAAAACAATTTATTAAAACAAATTGTATAATGCCGAGTAAACCTTAAAATGTTGAATATTATGAAGCAAAAAAACTGTTTAATTTTTTAACTCTTTAATTACAACCTATGATGAATCAGTACTTCCAAGGAGGTCGTTCCTTAGGACGACTATTTGCGGGCGTGAAGTCTATCAAGCAGGGCTTCGCAATTGCTGTTCTACTCTTTACATCACTTTCTGTGATGGCTCAAGACATAACAGTTTCTGGTACGGTAAAAGGCTCTGACGGGTCAGGCTTACCGGGCGTAAACGTTCAAGTAAAAGGCACATCTAAAGGTACACAGACCGATATAAACGGTAAGTACACTTTGTCGGGTGTATCAAAAAATGCAACGCTTCAGTTTAGTTTCGTTGGTTTAAACTCACAAGAGGTTGCCATTGGCAATCGTAGTGTAGTAGATGTTGTAATGACAGACGATACTAAGGTTCTTGAAGAAGTTGTAGTTGTTGGTTATGGTACAGTAAAGAAAAAAGATGCAACGGGTGCGGTTAATGCCATCGGTGCAAAAGATTTCCAGAAAGGTATTGTAACATCACCTGAACAATTAATGCAAGGACGTGTAGCGGGTGTACAAATCACACAAAACTCAGGTGAGCCGGGTGGTGGTATCAACGTACGTATCCGTGGAACATCTTCGGTATTTGGTGGTAACAACCCACTCTTTGTTATTGACGGTGTACCTTTGAGCGGTGATAACGTTTCGGGTGATGGCCAGACAAGCGGTATCGGTCGCCAACCAGCAAGAAACCCATTAAACTTCTTGAACCCAGATGATATCGCAAGTATCGACATCTTGAAAGATGCTTCGGCAACTGCAATCTACGGTTCACGTGGTGCAAATGGTGTTGTTTTGATTACTACTAAAAAAGGTAAGGGCAAAGGCGTTCTTGATTATGGGTATTCACTTGGTGCAAGTACAATCACTAAAAAATACGACTTATTGAGTGCGGCTGAATACGTAGCTGCTGGTGGTCAAAACAAAGGTAGCTCAAACGATTGGCAAGATGAATTGTTCAGAACTGGCTATACAAACCAACATAATCTTTCTTATGGTGGTGGCGACAATAGCGGTAATTATCGTTTTTCATTAGGATATTTAGGGCAGCAGGGTATCATCTTGAACTCTGATATTAAGCGTTACAGCGTTGGTTTCAATGGTTCTAAGAAATTTATCAATGATAAATTGGTGATTTCGAGCAACATCAATATGGCCAACACACTTGATAGCGGTATTCCAATTTCTGAAAACTCTGGTTTTGAGGGCGATTTGTTAGGTAGTATCTTGAAATTCAACCCAACAAACCCTAAAACAAATGCAGACGGTACTTTCTTCCAACCCGGCAACACAGAGCCTAACCCGTTGGCGTTTGTAAATCTTTCGAGAGATAACACAAACACTTTGCGTGCATTAGGTAATATCAATGCTGAGTTAGAAATCGTTCAAGGTCTTAAATTTAAGACAGTTCTTGGTTTTGATAGGTCATTATCTTCAAGAAAATCAGCTTACTCTCCAGACCTTGTAGTAACAGGTATTGACAAAATTGGACGTGTTTATATCAGAGATATTGAAACCGACAACAGATTGTGGGAGAACTACTTTACCTACGACAAAGAGTTTGGTAACGTAACTTTCAATGGTTTGTTAGGTTATTCTTATCAGAGCTTCGACCGTTTCTCTAAGAATATTGGTGCGGCAAACTTCCGTGTTAATGACTTAGATTTGATGATTAACAACATCGCTTCTGCCAATGGTGGTAAATTCGGTAGCAATGTTATCAACAACTCAAGCTCTGAAAAAGACGAATTACAGTCTTATTTTACTCGTGTAAATTTAGGTTTCTCGAATAAGTACTTATTGACTGCAACTCTTCGTGTGGATGGTTCTACCAAATTCGGTGGTAACAACAAATATGGTTATTTCCCATCATTTGCTGGTAAATGGAAACTTATCGAAGAGAGCTTTGTACCAAAAGAAATCTTCTCTGACTTAGCATTACGTGTTGGTTATGGTGTTACTGGTAACCAAGCAATTCCTCACAACCTCTACGACAGACGTGATAGATACAGCGATTGGTTTAGTAACCAAGGTGCCGATAATATCGAAGGTGGTGGTTTGAATGCAGTGGCTTACAACAACCCTAACTTGAAATGGGAAACAACATCTAACTTGAACATTGGTTTAGATTTCGCTATCTTGAAAAATAGATTGTCTGGTAATATTGAGTATTATAGAAGAAATACTAAAGATTTATTATTCTTGGTTGTATCTGCTCAGCCAGCTCCAACCCCATTCAGATGGTCTAACTTAGATACTGATATCCAAAACAGTGGGGTCGAAATCGGCTTGACTGGTTCGGTGATTGATGGTAAAGATTTTGGTTGGGAAGTTGTTGCAAACGCAGCCTTCAACAAAAACATCGTTAAAAACCTTAAAGGTGTTTATGATACAGGCGAAATCAACGGTCAAGGTTTGACAGGTGCATTTGCTCAACGTATTGCACAAGGACAACCATTGTTCTCATTCTTCCTTCGTGAGTTTGGTGGATTTGATGAGGCTGGAAACTCAATTTATCCATCTGGCGACTTCCAGCAATTTGTTGGAGCGAGTCCACTTCCGACAGTTACGGGTGGTTTGACAAACAATCTACGTTACAAAAACTTTGATTTGAGTTTATTCTTCAACGGAGTATTCGGTAACTACATTTACTCAAACACTGCTAACGCATTCTTTACCAAAGGTTCGTTTGCTAACGGTCGTAACGTAACAAAAGATGTTGTATCTCTCAAAGAAGGTCCATTGAACGCACCAGAGGTTTCTACTCGTTTCTTAGAAAAAGGTGATTTTGTACGTTTACAAAACCTTAACTTAGGTTATAGAGTACCAATGAAGAGCAAAGTATTCTCTAATTTGAAACTCTTTGTAACTGGTCAAAACCTCCTCACATTCACAAAGTATAGTGGTCAAGACCCAGAAGTTAGTACAAACAAATCTCTAAATGGTATTCCATCATTTGGTATTGATTACACTGCTTATCCAAGAGCTAAAACTTGGACAATCGGAGCTAATGTTTCATTCTAATTTCAATTAAAACAATCGTTAAAATGAAAAAAAATCAAATATTCAAAGTTTTATTAGCAGGTGCTGGTATGGCTACGTTTACAGCTTGTACTGACCTTGTGAACGACGAAAAAGACTCAATCGTGCGTGTTTCTACAGGTGACAAGTTTGTACCGGGAGACCCAGCCGCTTTGTTGGAGTCGGCATACAAAGATTTAGGTGCTTATACTGACCAAGCAAATATCTACGCTTTGGGACAGCATTCATCGGCCGAGATGATTCCACCTACTCGTGGGGTTGACTGGGGTGATAACGGAGTATGGCGTACACTTGACGCTCACACTTGGGATGCAACCCACTCTTGGATTAACAACGCATGGAACCAATTGAACCAACGCGTTTTTAAAACAACTGAAATTATTGCTTCAAACCCGAATGCTTCACAAAAAGCACAGGCTCAGTTCTTGAGAGCATTGAATATGATGCACGTAATGGACTACTGGGGTCAAGTGCCTTTCCGTGAAGTTACGCAAGGTGGAGACGAACTACCTAAGACTTTGAGCCGTTCAGAAGCATTTGACTTCATCGTTAAAGATTTGACAGAAGCATTACCAAATCTTGTTAAAGCTGGTCCTTCGGCAAACAACGGTGTTGCAAACAAAGCAGCTGCAAACTTCTTGTTGGCAAAATTACACTTAAACAAAGCAGTTTATAAATCAGCTACTCCAGAAGGCCCTTATACTTTCGACAAAGCTGATATGGATAAAGTGATTGCTTATGTTGATGCAATTACGGCTGATGGTTACAAATTAGATTCAGATTATTTCAATGCGTTTACAACAAGAGGTAATTCTGAGACTATCTTCGTATCGTTAGAAGGTACTCCTCAAAACCGTTGGTTTATGACATTGCACTACAACCAAAATCCATCTGGTTGGAATGGCTTTACCACGTTGGCTGATTTCTACGATAAATTCGAGAAAGATGACCCACGTATCGGTAAACCAGCCAAGGGTGATGGTACTAACTTCTCAGGTATCGGTTATGGTTTCTTAATCGGAAAGCAAATTGATGATAAGGGTAAAGATTTGGTTGATACTCGTACACAGAAGGTATTGTCATTCACAAGAGATGTACCTTTGGCTGGTGCTGGTACTGACAAAGGTATCCGTGTTATCAAATACCACCCTGCAACTGCCGGAAGATACATTTTGGCTCGTTATGCAGAGGCTGTATTGATGAAAGCCGAAGCTCAATTGAGAGGTGGTAATGCTGCTGGTGCTTTAGCAACTGTAAATGACCTAAGAAAAACTCGTGGTGCAAAAACATTGGCTTCGTTATCAACAGATGCGATGTTCGATGAAATTGGCCGTGAGTTGTACTGGGAAGGCGGAAAACGTACTGTTGAAGTTCGTTTCGGTAAATTTACAACTGGTACTGGTGCTGAAATCAAAGAAGGTTATACTGTGTTGTACCCGATTCCTTCGGCTGCAATCGTGTCTAACCCTAACTTGACACAAAACAAAGGCTATTAATCAATACCTTTGTTCTCATACAAACAAAAATGCTCGATTATTCGAGCATTTTTGTTTTAAGTCCGATTACCTACAGAATTGACAACCTATGATAAAACCAAGAAATATTATAATCACCCTTATATGTACTACTTTGTTGGCGTGTGATTCGAGCGTAAATACCGAGGCAGTTCTTGCGTCTTTGAAGGAGCGTGAGGGTAAGATATTGATAAAGATTGACGGAAAAGAATACTACCCTAAATCAAGCATTTTTAAAGGAGAATTAACGGTGTTGGATGGTTTTTTCAGAACAAGCCTCTTTGACCAGTTTGAAAGTAATGTGGTTATCGCTTTTGGCGGCGAAAAGTGGTACGAAACCAAACCAATTAAAAAACAAGTTTTTATTGATAATCAAGTGGCCGCCAGTGTGATGATTGGTAAACTTATCAATAAAGAAAAACAATTAGGAGAGGGGTTTTTGATGACAGAGGGCGAAATAACGGTGATGTCGATTTCTGAAGAGAAATTTATTATGAGATTTGAAGGGAAGTTGGGTAAATTTGATGTTCAGCGTGAACCCGAAAAATGGAATGTTGTGGAGGGTTGGGTTATAATTAAAAAACCCAGCATAGTTTTGCAGGGCTTGAAAACCGAACAGGTGTACTTTTAATCTAACTGAGACAAGGCATTGAAAAATATAGTGTATATCTTCTTGGGACTCGTTCTGCTATCGGCTTGCTCAACTAAAAAAACGGTTGGGGTTTTTGAATTGGTAGAAAACTCAGGAATTGATTTTGAAAATAAAGTAGTCAATGACGCCGATTTTAACATTTTTAACTACCGTAATTTTTATAATGGTGCGGGCGTAGCCATTGGCGATGTAAATAATGATGGCCTTTCAGATGTTTATATGACTTCAAATATGGGGTCAAATAAGTTATACATCAATAAAGGAAACTTCCAGTTTGAAGACATCACCTCAAAAGCGGGTGTGGCCGATAGTGCCAAATGGAGTACGGGGGTGGTCATGGTGGATATTAACCACGATAATCTACTTGATATTTATGTTTGCAATGCAGGGATTGATAAACGAACCCAAAAACGAGGAAACTCGCTCTTTATCAATAACGGAAACCTGACATTTACCGAAAAAGCCAAAGAATACGGTCTTGACGAAGACGGATACACGACTCATGCGGCATTCTTCGATTATGATTTAGACGGCGACTTAGACTGTTATATCCTCAATAATAGTTTTATACCGGTCAATACGCTTAATTATGACAACAATCGTGATTTGAGGGCTAAAGATTGGCCAGTTAAAGACTTTTTGAAGGGTGGTGGCGATAAATTACTACGCAATGACAACAATAAATTTGTCGATGTTAGCGAAGAAGCTGGAATTTATGGTAGTTTGATAGGTTTCGGATTGGGCGTAACCGTTGGCGATGTCAATAACGATGGCTATCCTGATATTTATGTTTCTAATGATTTTTTTGAGAAAGATTATCTCTATATCAATCAGCAAAACGGGAAGTTTACCGAAGAAATCGAAAGTCGAATCGGACATACGAGCTTGGCTTCGATGGGGTCAGATATGGCCGATGTCAATAATGATGGCTATGCCGAAATATTTACAACTGACATGCTGCCTCGCGACGAAACCCGATTGAAAACTACAACTTCTTTTGAGAATCACTACGTTTTTAAACTAAAACAACAAAAAGGCTTTTCGAATCAATACCAACAGAACGCCTTGCAACTCAATAACCAAGACGGTACTTACAGCGAGATTTCTTGCTTGAGTGGTGTTGCGGCCAGCGATTGGAGTTGGGGGGCTTTGATGTTCGATGCCGATAATGATGCCAAAACCGATATTTATGTTTGCAATGGTATCTATCATGATGTAATTGACCAAGATTTTATTGATTTCTTTGCCAATGAGGTCTCGCAAGAGATGGTTTTATCGGGCGAGAAAAAGAGTTTTGATGCAATCTTGAGTAATATGCCTTCGAGACCTATTGTCAATAATTTCTTTCACAATAAAGGTAACCTGAGATTTGACGAAGCCGCCGAATCTTTTGGCTTTACTGAGCCTTCTTTTTCAAACGGAGCGGCCTACGCCGATTTAGACAATGACGGAGATTTGGATTTAATCGTCAATAATGTTAATCAAAAGGCTTTTGTTTATCGCAATCATTCCGAAAAAAACAAAGAAAACCATTTTATTAAATTTAATCTCAAAGGCGAAGGACGCAACACTTTTGCAATCGGTACCGAGCTAAGAGTTTATGCCGACAACCAGATTTTTAGCCGCTACATCATGCCTTCGAGGGGTTTTCAGTCGAGTACCGAGTATCCTGTTACGGTCGGCTTAGGAAAAGCCAAAAAAGTAGATTCGGTACAAATTAGGTGGAATGACGGACGAATGACAATCATCAAAAATCCAGCAATAGACCAAAACCATGCGTTATCCATAAAAGATGCTCAAAAAAGCTCATTGAGCAAGTTTGAACCTTTAGGTTCTATGCTGGACGGAGTTATCTCTGTACCGTTTGATGCCCATAAAGAAAACGAATTTGAGGATTTTTATGATGAGCGAAATATTCCAGTAAAACTATCCTCCGAAGGCCCAAAGGCAGCTATTGGCGATGTAAACGGTGATGGTAAAGACGATATGTATATCTGCGGAGCTACGATGCAAAAAGGTCAGTTGTATATCCAAAATGGTAGTTCGTTTACAAAATCCGAGCAAGAGATTTTCGAGAAATTCAAATATCATGAAGACACCGCCGCCGAGTTTTTTGATGCCGATAAAGACGGCGATTTGGATTTGTACGTAGGAACTGGTGGCAATGAGGTTCCGGCTGGTGAGAGGGGTTTAAGCGACCGTATTTACATCAATGACGGAAGAGGTAACTTTAATTTCAAGGCCGATGCTTTGCCCCGAAACGGCATGAATACTTCGGTAGTGGCACCGTACGATTTTGATGGCGATGGCGACCTTGACCTTTTTGTGGGCAGTAGAAGTGTCTCGAAACAATACGGGCTAAACCCGCCAAGCTATTTTTTCAGGAATAACGGGAACGCCACCTTCGGCGATGCCACCCCAAAAGAAATCCAAGAATTGGGTATGGTCAGAGATGCTACTTGGCAAGATGTCAATGCCGATGGCAAAAAAGAATTAATTGTTGTCGGAGATTGGATGTCTCCCATCGTATTGACTTATCGAAATAATAAGTTTGAAAAATTGGATTCTGGACTCGAAAACCTGAATGGATTTTGGGGCAGAATAGAGGCCGTAGATATTGATAACGACAACGATTTAGATTTAATTTTGGGTAATATTGGGCAGAATTTCATGCTTCACGCCGATACCGAAAACCCGATTAAACTCTGGGTGAATGATTTTGATGGCAATGGTAATCTTGACAAAGTGATGACCAAAACTGTCAATGGTAAAGATTCGCCAGTTTTTCTGAAGCGTGAAATGATGGAACAGTTTCCTGCTCTCAAAAAAGAGAGTTTAAAACATACCGAATACGCCAACAAAACCATCGAAGATTTGTTTGAAGACAGTGTTTTGGAAAAAAGTCTGGTCAAAAAAGTAGATTATCACAAATCATGCGTAGCAATCAACGACGGCAAAGGCAAGTTTGTGGTAGTTGAACTGCCAATCGAAGCCCAGTTTTCTTGTATAAACGCCACTTACTGCACCGATTTGAACGGTGATGGCCTCAAAGACATTATTCTCGGAGGTAATAATTATCATTTCATCCCGCAGTTTTCGAGGTTAGATGCCTTCAAGGGTAAGGTCTTGATAAACCAAGGCAAAGGTCAGTTTAAGGCGGTATCAGATGCCCAAAGCGGATTCAGAGTGGATGGAGAGTTGAAGCAGATTAGCCCGATTGTAATTAACGGTACGAAGTGTATTGTCAATTTGGTGAATAACAAAACGCCAAAGGTTTACAAATTGAAATGATAAGTATGGCACAACTGATTTGGGATGTGCCATACTTATTCTAAAAAGCTATACTTAAAAATTTAAACAACTAAAAAAGTGAAGCCATTTAAAGCTCTGTGGGCTGTATTTGTCCTTACATTTTTGCTAAATTTCCAGCGTGTTTTTTCGCAAAGTGCGGGCGATTTTGTCAGTTACTCCAAGACCACAACCGATTTAAGAATCAAAGGCACTAATGCCGACTTATTAATACAGATTTACGCTCCCAACATTTTTAGAGTCCAACTCATACGGTCTAACGAAGTCTCGGTCGATAGCTCGTACTGTGTAGTACTGAAACCACAGGTCTTCACAAATCAAATCATTGAGCGGTCTAATTTCATAGAGGTAATTTCGGATAAATGTTCTATCGAAATCAATAAAAGACCTCTGAGAATTGCCCTAAAGACCGAAAAAGGAATAAAAATTCGAGAAGATGAGGGAACCAAAGTTTCGAGAGATTCTATTTACTTTTCGTTTATTATCAATCCCGAAGACGTCTTTCATGGTTCTGGTGGACGGGTAGCTGATGTAAATCTTGCACGCAAAGGCTTGGATTTTTATAATACCCATCGTCCTGATTATTTTGAAGATATTTACGGGCGTACAACCGGACTCACCCAAAATATCAATGTGCCGTTTGTGGTATCTTCTCACAAATACGGATTATTTTTTGACAGCAATCAGCCCAATTCGCTACGTTTATTTTTAGGTGCATCAGATTCTACAAAAATCCAAGCCGAAGTACTGAATACTGCAAGATGGTCTTATTATTTAATCAATGGCGAATCTAATGACGAAATCCTACAAAACTATACATCACTGACGGGTCGGCAGCCTTTACCGCCACGTTGGGCTTTGGGTTATATCCAATCCAAATACGGATATAGGTCTGAAACCGAAGCCAAAGATGTGGTCAGTAGGCTACAATCGCAGGGTTTTCCGCTCGATGCCATTATCTTAAATCGATATTGGTTTGGGGCAGATTCTACCATCGGTAATTTGGATTGGACAAAGGATAGATTTCCGAATCCGGCTCAGATGATGAGAGAGTTGGCTGCCAAAGGCGTAAAAACCATCGTTGGCAATGAGCCACTCGTTGGCGTAAAATCTTTCAATTTTAAATTGGCCGATTCGGTACGTGGGTATCTGACCAAAAATCTACTGACCAATCAGTCTGGGCGTTTTCGAGTCGGCGATTATACCTACGGATTATTAGATATATTCAAACCACAGACCCAAGATTGGCTTGGACAAATCTACGGAAGGCTTCTTAATCAAGGCGTTGGTGGATGGGTCAGCGATAGGATTGAGCCACAGGAACATCCCGATAGCTACATTCATCCAAACGGAGCCGCCCCGCAAGTACACAACTTGTATCCACTCGTCTGGGCAAAAAATGTATTCGATAATAACCAAAAAATACTACCCGATAGGCGGGTTTTCAGTATGGTTCGGTCGGCATGGGCGGGTTCGCAACGCTACGGTGCTTTGCCGTGGAGCGGAACCCCAATGCGGTATTGGTCGGCCATGAAATTGCAAATACCGATGATGCTTCACGCTGGTTTTTCGGGATTGGCCTATATGCACTCCGATATTGGAGGGTTCACAACCGATGGACTCGAAAAAGACGAAGAATTAGACATGCGTTGGTATCAATTTGGGGCATTTTCGCCGATTATGCGGATGAATGGCAATAGGTCAAATACCGAACCTTATTTTCTCAATCAACCGTTTATTGATATTGTGAAAAGATACATCAGAATCCGCTACGAATTGCTGCCCTACAACTACACTCTGGCGTATCAGAATAGTGCGATGGGTCGGCCGATTTGTATGCCAATGAGTTATTTTGATTTATCAAAAAATAATATAAATGTCAATGACCAGTATTTTTTTGGAGAGCATCTGGTTGTTGCCCCGATTTTGCTTTACGGTATGCTGGTGCGTAAAGTGGCTTTGCCAAAAGGCAAATGGTTTAATTTTTGGACAAATCGCCTTTATGATGGTAACAGAAACATTTTTGAGAATGTCAATATATCAGATATGCCCGTTTATGCACGGGCTGGTAGCCTGATTCCGATGGCGAGGTCGGCCAAGACTTCTACCGATTTATATACTTCTGATAGCCTAAAGATAAAGTTTTTTCAGGATATATCGGTTGCCAAAAATTCGTTTACGATGTTTCATGACGACGGCAAAGACCCAAATTCACTGACCAATCAACGTTTTGAGCTTTTAGAATTTACGGGTAGTACCTCACGAGATACATTAAGATTTGAGGCAAAGCGAACCAAGACCTTTGAGGCTGGCCTGAGCAATCGCTCGATGACAGTGGAATTTATAAATTTGACTTCGTTGCCAAAATCGGTACGGGTCGATAATCAGACCATTCCGATTGTTCTAAAACCCGAAGAATTCAATAAAGACAATGTGGCGTTCTACGACATCAACTCTAAAATATTGGCGGTTCGGTATCTCTGGAACTGTAACACAACCAGCCAAGTAACAATTGTACGTGAGGGGTTATTGATTGTAACCTCGACCGAAGATGAAATTGAAAATTCGTTAAAAGTTTATCCAAATCCGAGCCATTCAAATTCGGAGATTCAGATTCAATCAATTGCCACAAAATCAGCCGATTATCATTTAGAAATAATCAATTCGGCAGGAGCTAAGATTTATGAATACGGATTCGGACGAATCATACAAGATGAGACGTTGACTCACAAATGGAATCCTAAAAACATGAGTGGTGTGTTTGTGGTACGATTAAAGAACGATTTAGGGCAAATTATCTCAAAGAAAATTGTGATTGAATAAAATATGAAATCTCCGAAAAACCATATCATCAGTTTTATTGGGCTTTTTGTGGCTTTTGTGTCTTGTGTTGATACCTATAAAATTGATATTGTAACCGACAAAGGCTACATTTTGGTGGATGGAACCATCACCGATTTGAACGAGCCACAATTTGTGCAGATTGTTCGTACGCCCGACGATGCCCAATATACAAGCACCGAATTTACTTCTACAATCGTGGCAAGAGGCAAAACGGCATTGCCGGTCTCTAACGCCGATGTGAAGTTGATTCTGAACGAAAAAGAAACCATACAGCTTCAAGAGGTCGATGCTGGTTACTACTATTTGCCGACAACTTTTAGAGCAAAAGTAGGAGATAGGTATCAGCTACGATTTCGTACGGCCGAGAATGGCAAAACCTACGAATCGACAGTCGAGCAGATGGTAGCGGTGGCCCCTATTACCAATATTTACGATGAATTTAACCCAATAGGAGTACGTAGATTTGGGTCGGCCGGAGACCGAATTGCATCGAGCGATGTCTATATCGACTTTACGGATGTTGCCAACTCCAAGAATTTTTATCGTTGGCGGTGGCAGCTTTGGGAGCCTCAGAAGTATTGCGAAACTTGCAAACAAGGGCGTTATAATTTATACGAAACCGAGAATGGCGAAACGGGTGATTGCTATCGAGACTTGACACTACCCGGCAATAATGAATACGATTATACTTGCGGAAGCCTCTGCTGGGATATTTTTTATAGCTCCGACATCAACATTTTTTCTGATATCTATACCGATGGACAGCTACAAAAAAACAAGTTGGCTGCTCAGATTCCGCTCTATCAATCAAATCAATGTTTGGTGAGTATCCAGCAAATGTCATTGACTCCCAATGCGTATCGGTATTTTAAACTGATTCAAGACCAATCGGTCAATACGGGTACATTAGCCGATACGCCTCCGGCACCAATCAAAAGCAATGTTGTGAATACCAAAGATAGCAAAGAGCTAATTTTGGGGTATTTTTCGGTATCATCGGTGAGCGAAAAAAGACATATGATTACCCGAAAAAACACGACGGGCGGCCGTCTGAATGGGTTGTTTACTTCAATCACCAATCGCTTACCGCAACCCGAAGACGCAAGCGGCGACCGTGGGGATATTCCGTTGGCAATTTGTAAAAGTAGTCGTACACGCACACCCATAAGACCCGCCGGTTGGGAAATCAAATAGAATCATGAAAAAAGCTATATTTTACATATTTCTTCTTTTAATTAGCTCCGATGTCTTTGCTCAAATCTACGCCATCAGTGGTGTTGTCCGAGATTCGAGTACCAATACCCCACTCGAAGGAGCAACCGTCATCATCGACCGTAATAAGAGCTTACAAGGTGTAAAAACCGATGCAAAAGGCAGGTTTTTGGTGCGTGTAGTGGGCGGCGACCATATCATCACAGTGCGGTTTGTGGGGTATGTGCCATTCTCGAAATTTATCCCTTCTCAAAAAAGTAATGTTGAGTTCGATATCGCTTTAGAGCGTGTCGAGAGCCAATTAGAACAAGTCGTTATTACTACCAAGGGCTACGACCAGACCGTCCGTCAGCCACTTCTGGGTGTAAATCAGATAAATATCAAGACTTTTAAGCGGCTACCTGCGGCATTTGGCGAAGTTGATTTATTGCGTGGAATCCAGATGCTACCGGGGGTTACGAGTGTAGGCGAGGCCTCGAATGGTGTAAACATCCGTGGCGGTACAACCGACCAAAACCTGATTTTGATGGACGATACACCGATTTTCAATCCTACTCACATGTTTGGATTATTCTCGGTTTTTCCGCCCGATGCTGTCTCAAATCTTGATTTATACAAAGGAAACGTACCGGGTAGATATGGCGGAAGGGCGGCCTCGGTGATGGATATTTCGCTCAAAAACCCCAGCCTTGATAAATTCATGCTCAAAGGCGGTATGAGTGTTGTATCGAACCGTTTGATGGTCGAAACGCCGATTGTAAAAGATAAACTCGGGGTTTATTTTGCAGGTCGTGGGGCTTTCAATGATTTTTTGTTGCCCATTGCCTCCGACGAACTCAAAGGAATTAGAGCCCAGTTTGGCGAAGGAGTTTTTAAGGCCTTCTGGCGGGTAAATGACCGAAACACCATCACAGCGATGGGCTATAAAAGCTATGACTATTTCAAAACAGGGTTATTGACAAACCTGCCCAACGTAGTGGGTACTTCGACCTACTTTACGCACACCACCAATAATGCTTCGTTGCGTTGGCTACACGTGATTAATCCTAAGTTGGATATCCAGACAACGGCAATCGTTGCCGATTATACACCCGAAATCGCTACGATTGAGAAAGATTCTGATAATTCGGTCGAGCTGGTTTCTAATCTATTGCAGAAACAAATCAAATCGAGCCTGAATTATCAATTATCTAACCATAAAATAGAATCGGGCTTGAGTTTTATTCAATATACCATCAAACCCGGAACACTTTTTCCGAACGCCAGTCCGAGCGTAAGATTCATCACAACCCCGACCGAGTATGCCAACGAAGCCGCTTGGTATGTAGATGATGAATGGAATATCTCTAAAAAACTGGCGGTTTCGATGGGTTTGCGGTATTCGTGGTTTATGTCGATGGGCCCCAATAACTATCGTAGTTATGAAGCAGGCGAGCCACGAGATGATTTTTCGGTAATAGATACTATTGCGGTAGCAAAAGGCAAAATCATGAAATCTTACGGCGGTTTTGAACCTCGTTTTGGTCTCAGATATGCCCTCAACGAAAAAACATCGTTGAAATTCGGCTATAATCTCATGCGTCAGTATTTGCAGATTGTATCGAATACGACAACACCGATACCGACTTCTCGTTGGAAAACCAGCGACCAGCACATCAAACCCCAAATCAGCAGTTTGATTTCGGCTGGTTATTATCAGTCATTCAAAGACGATATTTATGAGGTCTCGCTCGAAGGTTATTACCGATTCACCGAAAACATGGTTGATTATAAACCCGTTGTGCAGGGAGTTAGTAAATCGTACGGACTTGAGGTGATGTTATCGAAGAAAAAAGGTAAACTAAATGGCTGGATAAACTATACTTATGCACGAACTTTGAATCGTACTTTTGAGGGGATTAACCCAATCGAACAAGTAAATAACGGCAATTGGTATCCGTCCAATTACGACCGTCCGCATAGTTTTAATAGCTCGATAGATATTTCGGTCAATAAACATAATTCGTTTAGTTTTACTTTTATGTATAGCCGAGGCCGACCTTACACCGAGCCAGTTGGATTTGTGAATTACCTCAATAATTTTTATCCTTTCTATGATGAGCGTAACAACAAACGGATTCCGGATTATCACCGTCTTGATTTCTCGTGGAATATCTATAATCCAAGCATGAAAAACCGCCGCTATAAAGGAAATTGGGCGTTTACGGTCTATAATATCTATGCCCGCAAAAATGTCTATTCGGTGTTTTTCAGAACCGAAAACGGTATCAACAAAGGCTACAAACTCCAAATCTTTGCCGCTCCGATAGTATCGCTGGCTTATAATTTTGAATTTCAATAATTGCTTAATCTATAAATTTTATTAAATTTGTTGATTACAATCTATAAATTTTATGAAAATTATAGAAAGGGTTTTACAGAAGCAGATTGAGTTACGATGGGATTCGGGTAAAGTGGTATTGGTTTTAGGACCTCGACAAGTAGGAAAAACCACACTAATAGAAAATTTTTGTAAGCGATTTGGTGATTATCTTTATATAAATGGCGATGACGTGGATAACCGAACTATTCTTGAAGATGCAGGCGAGGCACGGATTCGACAAATCATCGGTAATAATAAGTTGATATTCATTGACGAAGCCCAGCGTATCAAAAACATAGGAATTATCCTCAAAATTATTCATGACCGCCTAAAAGATGTGAGAGTTTTGGTGAGCGGCTCGTCGGCTCTTGAAATCAATAATATCCTCAACGAGCCTCTAACTGGTAGAAAGTGGGAATATAACCTTTTCCCAATCTCGTGGCAAGAGCTAAACGACCATTTTGGGTATTTAGAAGCTACCAAACAGTTAGAAACAAGGCTGATTTATGGAATGTATCCCGAAGTGGTAACGCACACGGGCGATGAAAAAAATATCTTAAAACAACTCACAGGAAGCTATCTTTACAAAGATTTATTGGCATACGAGGGTATTCGCAAGCCCGATTTGCTCGATAAACTTTTGGTTGCGTTGGCGTTGCAGGTGGGTTCGGAGGTTTCTTACAACGAACTCTCACAACTATTGCGGATTGATAGGGCAACCGTCGAGCAATACATTTCGTTGTTAGAGAAAGCCTTTGTTGTTTTTCGGCTGAATCCTTTTAGTCGAAATTTACGAAACGAAATCAATAGTTCACGCAAGATTTACTTTTTTGATAATGGTATCCGAAACGCTGTAATCAATAATTTTAATCCATTACAATTAAGACAAGATACGGGTGCGTTGTGGGAGAATTTTATGATAAGCGAACGCCTAAAATTCAATATTTATAACGAACAAAACGGGCGAAATTACTTCTGGAGAACCTACCAGCAACAAGAAATTGACTATATCGAAGACCATGACGGTAAAATAAGTGCATTTGAATTTAAGTGGAATCCGAACGCTAAAAGTCGTTTTTCGAGGGTATTTACAGATGCCTATTCGGAAGCT
>JALOLV010000104.1 GCA_025455785.1 Spirosomataceae bacterium
TTTGTCCAATCTCTAATGCAGGTTGAACGATTGTGGTTAGGGGAGGGAAAAGCAGATGGGCAACTTTTAGGTTTGTAAATCCAACAAAGTCAAACCTTTCTGGGTTTTTTGGGTATTTGGCACGAACAGCGGTAATACAGTCGAGAGCGACTCTATCGCTCACTGAAAAAAAAGCATCTGGTGAGTAATTATCGAGCAAATCGTTGATTTGTTTGCGAGTATCATCAAAATAAAAACCACAAAATCTTACCAAAGAATTATCAAATTCGATACCGTTTTTTTCTAAAGCTGCTTTGTAGCCTTCCAAACGCGATTCATTATTTGATAAATTAGGCATTGATGCAAGGTAGGCAATCCTCCTTTTTCCTTTTTTGATAAGGTGCTCGGTGGCTTGAAACCCCCCATCGTAATTATCGGCAATGACTTTATGAGTTGAGATTTCATTTGAAACCCTATCAAACATGACGACTGGCATGCCGCTTTCTTTAGCATTTACTAAATGAGAAATATCTTCGGTTTTGCCCGATAGTGAAATCAATAATCCATCGACTTTTCGTGAAAGTGCGTGCCGAACATTCTCAACCTCTCTTTCAAACGACTCGTGGCTCTGAAAAATGATGACGTGATACCCACGGTTGTAAGCAATGGCTTCTATACCGTTGATGGTTTGTGAGAAGAAGTTGTTGGCGATTTCGGGAACAATAACACCAATTGCCCTACTACGATTCTCTTTTAGGCTGAGAGCAATCGGGTTTGGGCGGTAGTTCATTTTCTCGGCATATTCTATGACCAACCTCTTAGTTGTTGGATTAATCTCATAACTCCCTCGTAATGCTCTCGAAACAGTCGATGTTGAGATATTCAAGGCCTTGGCAATATCTTTTATTGTTATAGGTTCCAAACTGTAATTCTTGGATTAATACAAAGGTTGGTATAAATCTATATAACTGATGCAAAATTATTCAAAGTATATTTACGAATCAAATCAGACCAAAAATTGGTCTCTTCGGCAACGTTACCGACAACGATTGCGTAAAAAAATACTACTTAATATTTCTTTAATTATATTATTTGTGTTAAAATCAATCAATCAAATTAAAATCTGTTCCGAAGCAAATAACATACAAATCATATAATGAATCTTTTCAGTTTAGAAAACAAAGTTGCATTGGTTACTGGATGCAACAAAGGAATCGGCAAAGCCATAGCTATTGGACTGGCTGAGGCGGGTGCCGACATAATCGGTGTTTCGAGCTCTATGCCAAGTCAAGGTAGCGAAATCGAAGAAAAAATCCTACAAATTGGCCGTAAATTTTATCCGTATCAGGCCGATTTTAGCAACCGAGAATCGCTTTACACATTCTTAGAAAAAGTAAAGGCTGATTTTGAGAAAATTGATATTCTGATAAATAATGCAGGAACAATAATGAGAAATCCGGCGGCCGAACACTCGGATGAATATTGGGATAGAGTACTCGATATCAACTTAGACGCCCAATTTATCGTAGCCCGTGAGATAGGCAAAAAAATGATTGAAATTGGAAGCGGAAAGATAATTTTTACTGCGTCACTATTGACTTTTCAAGGCGGAATCAACGTCCCCGGTTATGCTGCCAGTAAAGGTGCAATCGGCAGCCTGATTAAAGCGTTAGCTAACGAATGGGCAAGTAAGGGGGTAAATGTAAATGGTATTGCCCCGGGGTATATCTCGACCGATAATACAGAAGCACTCCGAAATGACCCAGTAAGGAGTAAGTCCATCTTAGACAGAATACCTGCGGGTAGATGGGGTGAGACCGATGATTTCAAAGGTCCAGCAGTTTTTCTGGCTTCGGATGCAGCAAAATATGTTCATGGAACAATCCTGACGGTTGATGGTGGCTGGATGGGTCGTTAAAGATTATACAAACTTATAATTAAAGAAAATATTAAAATGCAAATAAGACACGAAGTAAGCCGAAGAGAGACTTCAAGAATGAACACCGAAGAAATTAGGGAGAATTTCTTAATCGAAACACTTTTTGAAGCAAATCGAGCAAATTTTACCTATACACACTACGACAGAGTGATAGCTGGAGGGGCTATGCCCACTACCGAAAATGTATTATTGCCCAATTTTGAGGCTCTCAAAGCTGAATATTTTTTAGAAAGAAGAGAATTAGGCATCATCAATATTGGCGGAGAAGGTGCGGTGATTGCAGATAATCACCATTTTTCGATTCGTAAATTAGATTGTATTTATCTCGGAAAAGGAACAAAAAAGGTTGAATTTGTAAGTTTGGATGCTACTAATCCAGCACAATTTTTCTTATTGTCGGCCCCAGCCCACAAAGAGTATCCAAATCAGTTGATGACCAGAGAGAACGCTTCTCCGGTCGATTTAGGAGCAATTGAAACTTCTAATCAACGAACAATCTACAAATACATTCATTTAGATGGACTCCGAAGCTGCCAACTTGTCATGGGACTAACAGTCTTGAAAACTGGGAGCGTCTGGAACACAATGCCGTCGCACGTACACGACCGCCGAATGGAGGTCTATTGTTATTTCGATATTCCAAATAACCAAGCTGTATGTCATCTGATGGGCGAACCAACCGAAACCCGCCATATTTGGGTCAAAAACCATCAAGCCATAATTTCTCCACCGTGGTCGATTCATTCGGGTTGTGGAACTTCCAATTACTCATTTATTTGGGGAATGGCTGGCGAAAACCAAGTATTTACCGATATGGATGCCGTTGCAATTCATGATTTGAAATAACTCAATTACCCTGTTAAAGTAGCTATTCAACCTAAAATACAATAGTTGAAAGATAAACGTTGCATTCAATGCTAAGAAATAGTATAAAATTTGTAAATTTTTATTACAGAATACCTGCGTTCAATAACATGAAACTCCGATTTGTATTTTTTGCTCTAATTGCATTTATGTTCCTTAATTTTACTTTTGATTCATCCAAACCAACACTTTTTATTATTGGTGATTCAACTGTAAAAAATGGAGCAGGAAAAGGGTCGGATGATATGTGGGGATGGGGAAGTTTGATTCACGAATTTTTTGATACAACCAAGATTTCTGTTGAGAACCATGCTATTGGTGGTAGGAGTAGCCGTACATTTTTGACTGATGGTCGATGGGAAAAAATATTGCCCAAATTGAAAAAAGGTGATTTTTTGCTCATTCAGTTCGGTCATAATGATAATTGGGCGATAAATGATACACTCAGAGCAAGGGGAACAATAAGAGGCGTAGGAAATGAAATTGAGGAAATTGATAATTTGATAACCAAAAAGCACGAAGTGGTACATTCGTTTGGATGGTATCTCCGAAAATACGTTGATGAGACCAAAGCAAAAGGTGCTACTCCGATTTTGTGTTCGCTCGTGCCACGTAGTAGTTGGACAGAAGGAAAAGTAAACAGAAGTAATGACTCTTATGCCCTTTGGACAAAACAAGTGGCTGAATCGAACAACGCTTTTTTTATTGATTTAAACGAGTTGGTTTCTCTCGAATATGAAAAAGAGGGAGAGTTGGCTGTGAAATCCAAATATTTTACACCCAAAGACAATACTCATACTAATAAGGCTGGGGCTATGCTGAACGCGACGTCGGTTGTATCTGGATTAAAAAAACTCAAAAAATGTAAGTTGAGAAAGTATTTGAAATAAATTTTCATTTGTTTTACATTAGCTTAATGTGAGTTCTGGATTAGGTTTCTGACAAAAAATTGATTATTGGTTTATTACCATGCTTTTGTTGAAATACAATTATCATAGAATTTAAAAAGTTTCATTGAAGAATTGTCAATAGTCAGAAAACTATACCATAGTTCACGTCCTATTATTCTCTCAATCATTTAATTGTTTATGCTATGAAATTTATTCAAATCTTTCTCTTCGCCATTTTCGTGAGTTTCCAAATCAAGGCACAAGAAAATACTGGAGCAAAACCTATTGTCATAATTAGTTATAACCACGTAGGTTTGGCCGTTAAAGATTTACAAGCAAGTGCCAAATTTTATCGCGAAATTCTTGGTCTTGAGCCAGTTCAAGTTCCCGATAACTTAGTTGCTATTCGTAGATGGTTTCAAATCACCGAAGGACAACAGCTTCATTTGCTTTTAGGGCGAAGAGACCCAGTAAGTAATAATGATAAAAACGGTGCTCATTTTTCATTGACAATTCCCGCTAATTCTGCCGATGGCGTTGAGGCTTTTCTCAAAGAGAAAAAGATAGAATACATCCGACAAAAAAGATTTGATGGAGCCTACCAAATCTATGTAACTGACCCAGATGGTTATGTGATTGAACTTAACGAACCCAAAATTTGATATTGAGAAAAAAAGATTTTTAAGTCTTATGGTTAAATTTAAGTTGTTAATTTTGATTCTTAATATCTTGATTTTCAGTGTTTTATCAGTAGATAGTATAAACAAATTTAGATGGGACTATAGATGTATTTTATAACTGCTGTATATTTCTTCACTGAAATTTTGTAGGGACACGCAAGGCGTGTCCCTACAAAGAATTTCTATATATCCTTCAACAATTGCATTTCAACAAAATGAGAAATTTAGAAAATTAGAATATCAGTAACATTTTAATAATCAATTATTTAGGATGAGCATAATTCACAAATCACGCTAATTTATATCTTCCACTTAATAGCTCCATGAGTTTTTTTGTTCACAAATTCTTTCTCTTTAATTCATCAACTGCATGATTTACAGCTCGAGCTGTGAGAGCCATGTACGTTAGCGATGGGTTTTGTGTACCCGTAGAAACCATACAAGCACCGTCGGTTACGAAAACATTTTTGCAGTGATGTAGCTGATTCCATTTATTGAGCATCGAATTTTTTGGGTCATTTCCCATTCTAATACCACCCATTTCGTGGTTTTCATTGGCCGGAAGTCGCTTATTATCAGTTTTCTGTATGTTTTTAAACCCAGCATTATGAAACATCTCGGCAAATTGCTCTTGGGCATCTTTAATCATTTTTTCCTCGTTTTCGCCGTACTCAATAGAGAATCTTAACTGTGGCATGCCATATTTATCTTTCAGGGTTTCGTGTGGTCTGATGTGGTTGCTCTCTCTCATGATTACCTCACCAACCATACCCAGACTCATTTGCCAGTTACCAAGTTCTTGTTTGATTAAACTTGCTTTGAGGTTTTCGCCTAAATCTGAATTATTCTGAATCATTCCTCTTGAAGACCCACCCTGAGCGGCGTATCCACGAATAAAATCAACCGAATCTTGTTTGGTTAAATTTCTAAATCGAGGTACGTAGATACCGTTTGGGCGTTTTCCATCGGTTGTAAATTCTTTGAAACCTTCAAATTCTCCTCTAACATTACCTCGGTAATTATGCCAGCCAATAAATTTACCCAAAATTCCGCTATCATTACCCAGCCCATTTGGAAAACGATTCGATGTTGAATTCATCAAAATTATATTGGAATTGAAAGTCGAACCATTGACAAAAATAATTTTGGCATAATATTCAATCATTTCTCTCGATTCGGTATCAATAACCCTTACACCAGTAGCTTTTTGTTTTTTCTCATCATAGATGATTGAATGTACCAGCGAATGCGGTCTAAGTGTTAATCTACCTGTTCTTTGAGCCCAAGGAATCGTTGAAGCATTACTACTAAAATAACCACCGTAAGGGCATCCTCTTTCGCAAATATTACGATTTTGGCATTGCGAACGCCCTTGTTTTTGATGGATAGGATTCGCTTTTGTAAGATTTGCTGAGCGTCCGATAATTAAATGCCTATCGTTACCGTAATTTTCTGAAATTTTTTGTTTAAAATATTTCTCGACGCATGACATTTCGTGGGGAGGTAGAAATTCACCATCGGGTAGCGATGCCAAACCGTCTTTATTGCCATTGACACCAATAAATTTTTCGACGTAGCTGTACCACGGAGCTATATCTTTGTACCGAATCGGCCAGTCTGTTGCATATCCATCTCTTGCTGGTCCTTCAAAATCATAATCGCTCCAACGTTGCGTTTGTCTTGCCCAAAGCAACGAGCGTCCGCCGACTTGATAAGCTCTCATCCACGATGCAGGTTTGTCTTGAACAAACTCTTGTTCTTCATCTTTTACTAAAAAATGCAAAGTCGCTTCCTGAAAAATATAGTGTGTACTTGGTACTTTGTATGCTTTGGCAACCTCTTTAGGCACTTGGTTTAAATGTTCAAATTCCCATGGCATTTTCATTGTAGTTGGGTAATCGGCAATGTGTTTTACATCACGGCCGCGTTCCAAAAGCAGAGTTTTTAATCCTTTTTCAGTCAATTCCTTTGCTGCCCAGCCTCCACTAATTCCCGAACCAATCACGATGGCATCATAAGTATTTGATTTGATAGTTTTATTGATATAGTGCATAAACATTTATGGTTGAATAGATGGGTAAATTTAGAACAAAAACTTACATTCAAACAATCTTGTTTTCAAAAAACAAGGCTATTTCATGAAAATATCCCTAAATCAAGTGTATTATTCTAAATGGTAATTAATTGAGCTTTTCAAGTCTTATCTTGAATTTTGGATACTGTTTTTATTTTCTTTCGTACTGAACCGCACTATCATTAATACTGAATTTTCCGGCTTCAATCAGTCTGATTATTTCTGCACCCGCCAAAAGCACTGGCCCATAGCCGTGGGCGGCCAATACATTGACTGGCCTGTAATAATAAAAAGCAGGGTCGAAACCCATTCCGGTACCTACACAAACCCCCTCAATTTGCCCATTTTTAGTAACTTTGGTCGATACGGCGTTCCAAGCAAGCATTACCATCGGTCCATAAGCATTGGCATTAATCCATCCTTTGTTAATACCCTTTGCAATCGAATAAGTATAAATGGCGGTTGCTGATGTTTCAAGATACGAATCAGTTCGATTTAGAAGTTGGTGCCAAAAACCAGTTCCGTCTTGAAACGAGGCAAGACCTTTAACATGTGACCTATACAAATCAAGTATAACAGCTCGGTTGGGGTGATTTTCGGGTAGTATTTCTAATAACTCAGTCATGGTCAATATCGCCCATCCATTGGCTCTTCCCCAATAAAATTCAGGGTGAGCATCCATGCTTTCAACCCAGCCGTGCATAAATACGCCTTTTTCTTTGTTAAACATTCTTTTGGAAAATTGTATAACTTGCTTGGTTGCATCGTCATAATATTTTTGCTGACCTGTAAATTTACCCATTTGCATCAATGCTGGCACACTCATGAACAAATCATCGAGCCAAAGGGTATTGGGCAATGGTCGGTTTCGAGCCAAAGTACCATCTGATAGTCTAAATTCTTTGGTCGAAATATAATTGATGTAGTTGTCAATCAGTGGTTTTAGGTTATTACTTAATCCTGCATTTTGGGTACGAATCATGGCAGCACACATTGCACCGCAGTCATCTAAAGCATGTGGCTCAATCACTTGAACGAGTGAATATCGGCGATTTAATTCTGGAAAAGCCTCTTTTTGTTTTTTGAAATAGGGAGCATACTGAGCCAAAAATTCTAAACGAGTTTTTACGTATTCATTATATTTTGAATCGCCAGTTGCACTTGCTACCGAGAGCATACCGCTGTAAGTTACACCCCATTCATAACTTGTTAGGCTAAAATCGCCTCTTTCGACAACTACATTTGAGTCTGGTTTTGAGAAATCAGTTACTAACTCATTAGTTCGTTTATTTATGATTCGGGTAGGGGTTACTTCGTTTAGATAAGTATAAATTTTGTCTAAAACGTTTTGGATTTCGGTTCGACTACTTGCTCCATACCGAACTGGGTAGTCTGGTTGAGCAGTATGCAATAATTCAGAATGTAGCGATTTCTTTTGCTGAGCATTCGTTGAAAAAGTACAAATAGCCAACACGAAAATTAAGGTTGAAATAGGTCGTTTCATTGAATAAACTTTGCAGAGTTGATTATAAAGATGAACCAAAATTAACGAATGAAACATCCATAACCTTCCTATACTATCATGGTTTGTATTTGAGTTAGTGTCAATTAAATCTCTCATTCTTACATTAATACAATCGACATTTTTTCTAAATTTTTTTTTAAATCTAAAATTCTCTAAAAATTATACTTTTTTAAGAAAAAATATAAATCATGTTTGAATTTGGGAACGTTACCGACAACGTTTGCGTAAAAAATATTTGTTTATTTATTGGTAAGATTTTCATAATCAGTTAATATAGATTTGAAAAATCCTTATTAAACATTTGAGAACAAATTGAATCTTATAAAAGTACAATTGAATAAAATGTCATTGGTCGAAAAAAATATTATTGCTGATAACTCTATCGACTGGAAAGACCTCGGAAATGGTGTTCGTCGTAAAGTGATGTTTTATGATAAAAAAATGATGTTAGTCAAGTTTGAATTTAAAAAAGATGCCGTTGGAGCCTTACACAACCATCCGCATTTGCAATTAAGTTATGTTGCCAGTGGGGTTTTTGAATTTAATCTCGGTGGCGAAAAAAAGATTATTCGTGAAGGCGATGTATATAATGTACCTTCGGGAATCCAGCATGGTATCATCTGTCTCGAAGCTGGAACTTTAATTGATGTTTTTAATCCTATTCGCCAAGATTTCTTGGAAAATTGACAAAATGAATACTATGAAGAAAATTTTGATTTTATTGCTCCTAACTACACATTCGGTTTTAGGGCAATATAGACAATATGCCGAAAAAATGGCCGAAACCATCATGAAGACGTATCCAGATTCGATGGTGGTGATGCGTTACACCTCAATTATTGAACCTAACGAGCCAGCAACGGTAGCTGATAAAAATCGACCTGCTAAGTGGAATTACGAAATGGGAACGGTTTTTATGGGTTTCGAGCGTTTATGGCGTACTTCGGGTGATTTTAGGTATTATCAATACATGAAAAAGATTTTGGATAAGTTTATCACCGAAGATGGAAAAATCAAGACCTATAATATGGAGGATTATAACCTTGATAATATTCCGACGGGGAGGCAACTATTAACATTTTTCCAAACCCAAAATACCAAAAAATATAAACAAGCGGCTGATTTATTACAGATACAATTGGCAAGGCAACCTCGAACCAAAGCTGACGGTTACTGGCATAAGTTAATATATCCAACTCAAATGTGGCTTGATGGCTTATACATGGCCCAACCTTTCAGGGCCGAATATGCCCTAATGACTGGCAAAACCGAAGATTTTGAAGACATCGCCAATCATTTTATTATTATGGAGAGAATAGGACGAGACGATAAAACTGGCTTGCTCTACCACGGTTGGGACGAGAGTCGAACTCAAAAATGGGCAAATCTTCAAACTGGTAAATCGCCAGAGTTCTGGAGTCGTGCAATGGGTTGGTACATCATGGGGCTGGTTGATGTATTAGAGAATTTTCCAGCCGAGCATCCACGCCGAGCCGAATTGGTGAATATCCTAAATCGTTTGTCGTCTGCCTTAATAAAATACCAAGACCCCGCAACTGGCGTGTGGTGGCAGGTTACTGACAAAGGTGGTAAAGAAGGAAACTACCTCGAATCATCAGGCTCGGCTATGTTTGTAATGGGATTGGCCAAAGGTGTAAAGTTGGGTTACTTATCCGAATCATACCTGCCAGCTATCAGAAAAGGGATGGATGGATTGGTTAAGCAGTTTGTCGAGAAAGATGAACAAGGTATTTACCACTATACAAAAGCAGTTGGAGGAGCGGGTTTGGGTGGTACTCCGTATCGAGACGGAACCTACGAATATTACGTAAAAGAACCTTATCGAACCGATGATTTAAAGGCAATTGGTCCATTTATTCAGGCTTGTGTAGAGGTCGATTTGCTAAATAATAGATTAGGTAAAGGTAAAACTGTCTTGGTTGATAACTATTTCAATAATGAGTACCGAAATGGCTTGAAGTATCACTATACGTGGACCGATAAAAGTGACTCGGGGTATTCGTGGTGGGGTAGCCTTATGAACGATATGGGAGCAAAAACAGCTTTACTTTCGACCGAACCAACTCCACAAAACCTAAGAGGTGCAAAAGCTTTGATAATTGTTGACCCCGATACAAAAAAAGAAACAGCTAATCCGAATTTCATCCAACCGAAACACATTCAGGTTTTAAAACAGTGGGTTATGAATGGTGGTAAATTGGTTTTATTAGCCAATGATACTTCTAACTGTGAAATCCGAAATTTTAACAACCTTACAAAAGCCTTTGGCATAGAACTTACAGGTAAAAATCGTAATATGGTAAAAAATGACCAATATGAGCAAGGGACTTTCATACTCTCAGGCAATGATGAAATTTTTAAAGATGCTCGAAAAATTTATGTTAAAGAATTGGTTACTCTAAAAACTTCCCCACCAGCCAAACCACTTTTTAATGATGGTGAAGACACAATTATGGCCGTAGCAAAAGTTGGAAAAGGCGAAGTTTTTGTTTTGGGCGACCCTTGGATTTATAATGAATACGTAAATGGTCGAAAATTACCATCTGATTTCGAAAATTTAAAAGCAGCTCAATATTTGGCTGAATGGATGTTAAAATAGAATGAGATGATTTAAATAGTCTTGATTGATGGTACGAACTTATAATTCCATTTACTATCAAATCTCTTTTTAATGTTAGATGATTTTACTTCTAAGTTCCTTTGTAATCGATTCAATTATCATAAAAATATACTAAAACGTACATCAATTTGACAATAGGTGTCATAAAAATATCATTATTGAAAGAAAAATTATTTGTTTTTGGGTATAAGACCCTGTACTTTTGATAATCCTTATTCAATTATCTTTTTAATGAAATCTTTTTTAGACAAAGACTTTTTATTGCAGACCGAGACGGCACGTGTTTTATATCACGAATTTGCCAAAAAGATGCCGATTATTGATTATCATAATCATTTACCTCCTGACCAGATTGCTTCCGACAAAAGATTCGAGAATATAACCCAGCTTTGGCTTTACGGCGACCATTACAAATGGCGAGCAATGCGTACTAATGGTGTAGATGAAAGTTATTGTACGGGCGATAAATCTGATTACGATAAGTTTGAAAAGTGGGCCGAAACTGTTCCATATACGATTCGTAATCCGCTTTATCACTGGACTCACCTCGAATTGCAACGTTATTTTGGAATCAATGAAATACTGAATGGTAAATCAGCAAAGAAAATTTACGATGAATGTAACTCTTTGATTCAAACTCCCGAATATTCGGTTCGTGGGCTACTCCGTAAAATGAATGTTGAGACCCTATGCACCACCGATGACCCAATCGATAATTTGGAGTTTCATCGGCAGATTAGAGATGAAAAGATTGGTGTAAACGTACTCCCCGCATTTCGTCCTGATAAAGCAATGGCTGTCGAGAATACCGCTACATTCAATCAATACTTGAATAAACTTGAAGCGGCTTCTAATCAGTCGATTAATGATTATAATTCGTTTTTAGACGCTCTCAAAAACCGTCATGATTTCTTTTCAACAGTTGGCTGTAAAGTTTCTGACCATGGATTGGAGCAAATTTATGCCGAAGACTACAATGAAGGTGAAATCAAAGCAATTTTTAATAAAGTCAGAAATAATGGGCAACTCGACCAAACAGAGATTTTGAAGTTCAAATCGGCAATGCTCGAAATATTCGCAGTTTGGGATTGGGAAAAGGGTTGGATTCAGCAGTATCACCTCGGAGCTTTAAGAAATAACAATACTCGCCGATTGCGTGAACTTGGCCCAGATACGGGTTGGGATTCAATTGGTGATTTTGAGCAAGGTAGAGCGATTTCTAAATTTTTAGATAAATTAGATAACAACAATCAGTTAACTAAGACGATTCTTTATAATCTTAATCCGAGAGATAATGAATTGATGGCAACTATGATTGGTAATTTCAATGATGGTTCGGTTGCCGGAAAAGTACAATTTGGCTCAGGGTGGTGGTTTTTAGACCAAAAAGACGGAATGGAAAAGCAAATCAATGCTCTATCAAACATGGGGCTTTTGAGTCGATTTATTGGAATGTTGACCGATTCAAGAAGTTTCCTTTCATATCCTCGTCATGAGTATTTTCGCAGGATTTTGTGTAATATTTTCGGAAATGATGTAGAAAATGGCGAATTACCTAATGATATTGAGTGGATTGGCAAAATGGTAGAGGATATTTGCTATAATAATACCAAAAACTACTTCAGGTTTTGATAAAATCTAAACCCTGAAAATATTCAACCTTCTTAAATAAACCTTACATTAAACATGAACAAAGTAGGAAATTACAGGTGGACGATTTGTAGTTTGGTCTTCTTGGCCACAACAATCAACTACCTCGACCGTCAAGTTATTAGCTTATTGAAATCGGTTTTGTCAGAAGACCTCAAATGGAACGACGGCGACTATGCCAATATAGAAATTGCATTCAAACTCTTCTACAGCTTTGGCATGCTAATCGCTGGGCGAGTTGTTGATAAATTAGGTACAAAAATGGGCTATGCTGTTGCAACTGGTCTATGGAGTGTGGCAGCGGTTGCCCATGCTTTTGCGAGTTCGGCATTCGGATTTATGATAGCAAGAGCCGCTTTAGGAATTACCGAGGCAGGCAACTTCCCTGCTGCAATCAAAAGTACTGCCGAGTGGTTTCCAAAAAAAGAACGTGCATTAGCCACTGGAATTTTTAATTCGGGTACTAACATAGGTGCCATCATTGCACCTCTTTCTGTTCCGTTTATTGCCGCAGTATGGGGATGGCAATGGGCATTTATTATTACGGGCGTTATCGGCTTTTTTTGGTTGATATTGTGGCAAAAATACTATACATCTCCCCAAGAATCTAAAAAACTTAGTAAAGAAGAATACGATTACATTCATTCCGACAATGACCCCATTCAAGAAGAAAAAATAGAAGAAAAAGTATCATGGTTTAAATTGTTAGGGTTCCGTCAGACATGGGCATTTGCACTTGGTAAATTTTTAACCGACCCCATCTGGTGGTTTTACCTATTCTGGCTACCAGATTTCCTACAGAGTGAGTACAAACTTACTTTAACCGAAATTGCAATACCAGTGGCAGTTGTGTATATCATTTCGACTATCGGAAGCATCGGAGGCGGTTATTTGCCACTTTCATTAATTAACAACAAAATGCCTGTTTTTAAAGCACGCAAAACCGCAATGTTTATCTTTGCTCTTTGTGTTTTACCAGTTGTTTTAGCTCAGAGTGCAGGTAAAATAAATATGTGGTTAGCAGTATTGGTAATCGGTATTGCGGCATCGGCTCACCAAGCATGGAGTGCCAATATTTTTACAACTGTTTCAGATATGTTTCCAAAAAAAGCTACTGCATCGGTAACAGGTATCGGTGGAATGACCGGAGGTTTAGGTGGAATTTTACTCTCTTGGTTGGTTCAAAAAAATATGTTTGTTTATTATCGTGGAATAGGACAGATTGAAACGGCCTATTTTATAATGTTCTGTATTTGTGGTGGTGCCTACTTACTCGCATGGTTGATTATGCACATGCTTGTACCTAAAGAAAAACCA
>JALOLV010000489.1 GCA_025455785.1 Spirosomataceae bacterium
ATTGGTATAGAACATATATGACAAAATCAAGACGACAGACGTTGCCATATTAAGCAAATACATGATGGATGGCCCTACATACATACGGACTTTACTGACGTCTTCGGAGATACGAGCCATCAAATCGCCAGTATTATTTTTCCGATAAAAACTAAATGGAAGTGTCTGATAATGGGCATAGATTTCGTTCTTTAAATCGTATTCGATGTGGCGAGACATAACAATAATTGTCTGACGAACCAAGAATAGGAAAATACCTTTCAGAACGGCCATAGCCAAAATCAGAAGACCATAAACAGTAATACTGTAAGTAAAAACTCCGTACATCGAGGCTTGACTTTGGGTATTGTCAAAAAGAAAATAGATGTCGATGTTTTCTTTGACCAAATCGAGGGCATGGCGTACTACTTGTGCCGGAACCACTCCGAAAAGATTGGAAATTATCATAAACAGTATCCCCGAAAGCAGATACCATTTATATTTTACAAAGTATTTGTTGAGATAGGCAAGATGCTTCAATGCTTACAAAATCGGATAAATGAATCTTATTTAAGAACACAAATCTACTGCTAATTGTTGCATTTGTTAAATTTTATTGACCAATCATACAACTATCATCGGGCTTTTTGCATTATACATAAAAATTGCCAACAGTTTTGATATTGACATCGACACTTGACCTACTCCAGCGACGGGATGCCTCTGCTCAGCGTAAAGTTTATGAGCAGTATTCAAACACGCTGTATTGGACCGCCTTCCGCTATGTTCGTGAGCGAATGGTGGCTGAGGATATTGTTGTCGAGGCTTTTATGAAGATTTTTGAGGCGGTTACGAATGTGAAATTCGAGGGATTACGGAATTTTGAGGCTTGGATGAAGCGAATCGTGATAAATGAGTCGCTTTCGTACCTACGGAAACACGCCAATTTTAGGATGATGCCCGAAACCGAAGCCGCCGAAGAACCTATTGAAGATTACACGCTCGAAAAGATTTCGGCCGAAGAGATACACGCCTTGATTGCCAAATTACCCGACGGATACCGTACGGTCTTTAATTTGTACGTATTAGAAGGGTACACGCACCGAGAGATTGGTGAAATGTTGGGAATAAGCGAGGGAACATCAAAATCGCAGTTGAACCACGCCAGAAAACTATTGCAAAAGAAAATATTAATGTTGGATAGTGATGCAGCAAGAAGATTTTTATCGTAAAATTCAGGAAAAAATTAACCATTTAGAGACAAACTCTGAATGGAACAAAGACGACGTTTGGCGGCGAATCAATCGTCAAGAGGCGGTTGTTGTTGCTGCCCCCAAGCGAAACTTATGGACTTTTGCGGCGGCGGCAAGCATTGTGGTTGCTTTAGGGTTTGGCTTGATTGTGATGGAGCAAACCGACAAAGGACAGGTTGTTAGTGAAAACACCGTCAATAATAACACGGTGAAATCTATTGCGTCTTCTGAGGTAATTGAAAATCAATATTCAAAAGAAAACGTTATTCAAAGTAAAGCATTAGTTGTAGATAATCGGGGCATTACGCCAAACGAGAATTTAACGACCTCGACCGTTGAAAATAATACCAACGAGCCTATCATTCAGGTTAATCCTAAAGACAACGTAGAAAATAGTAATATTGAAAATTCGGTAACAGCAGTTGTTCAGAATACTGAAACACCAACCGAAGAATCAAGAAACGTTGTTGCCGAAACACGAAACGAAGAGCAACCAGCGACGGAGGTTCAGTTTCAAGGCGGAAAAGTCGTGGTTTTGAACATCCCCGTTGCCGAAGAAGAAGACCGAGGTAAGAAAAAGAAAAATGTTTTGACAAAAATCTTCAAGAAAGACGGTAATAAACCAGAACGTTCGGATAAAATCTGGGCATTTGTCAAAGAAAGTTTTAAAAATGATTCGATAGAAAAGAAAGATTCGGTGAGATAGCCGAATCTTTTTTTTAATACCTACTTCCCACCACCACTTTTAATTTAGCATTTAGGCGTTTGCCATTTGGATTAAATACATCGACCAAAAAAATGTAGTATCCGACTGGCAATGTGCTTAGAGAATCACCTCTACCATCCCATTCGATACTCCCCGAAAAACCTGCGATGTAGTTTTGTGTAAGTTGCCGTACCAATCTCCCACTTACATCAAAAATACTGATATTCAACACATTACCAGACTCTTCAAAGTTGTAAATCAACTGGATTGACTCATTGAGACCGTCGCCATCGGGGGTAAAAACTTCGGGTTCGACTCTGAAAACCAAGTTTGATTCGCCTGCATTTTGCATACCTTGCGAATTGACATAGCCCGGTGTTCCGAAGCCTTCTGAACTCGCCGCCGAGTACCAATTTTTGGGGTCGTCGGATGGTTTGTTATAGTCTCGTTTTTCGAGCGAGACTCCTCTTTTATCATCACCGTTCCCGAATCGTCGGGGTAAGACGGTAGCGAAGGCATCTCTAAAAAATTCTCTTTTGTAGCTTTGAAATATTGATTCTGAACAATTTGAGCATTACTTGTCAATACCAAATATTGCTTAGGTCGTAGGATATAATTATCGGTTGTAATCTTACGAATCGAGGCTACTTTGCCGCTTTTGTCAATATTGGCTAATGACCAGTCTTTGAGCGAGAGAATTTTATTTGAACGATTATAAATCTCGACATAATCTACACCATCGGGCAGTGGGTCGAATAGTACCTCATTTAAGACCACATCCATCGAATCTGCCGCTTTGACATTCCCCAAAAGTACCGAGGCATCACGCAGGATATTCCCCGAACAATCAGCAATATTTTTAAGGTTTAGTTGATAAATCGTGTTGTCTTGTAGAGCCTGACTAAGCGTTAGATTTATACTTTTATTGGTGGGCGATTCGATTGCTACTTGATTGATTATCAGTCCATTATTAATCCCATAAGCCAGTTTACTAACCGCCGATGTGCTATCTAATTTCTCCGAAAAAATCAGTTTTATAGTCGTCAGATTCGGCTGTTCAAATCTCAACAGTGACGGAGGCGTAAGGTCTGGTTTGTTGGCTTTTACTGAGTTTTCTTTGGCTGGAGTACCACCCTGCTGGTTTTCAGAAGAGGTCCAGTTGGCTTCTTCGACACACGGGAAATTCGTGTCAATTATTTCGAGCGAATACCCGCCGTTGCGTTTCGGGTCGTACCACTTATCGGTATAGCTTACACTAAAAACTGTTTGGTTTCGCTCGTTTCGTAGAGCAATCGTAGTACCTGTATTATTGAGGGTAAAATTATTGATAACCAACGTTTTACCAAACTTTGAGAAAGTCGCTTCGTCGGTCCTTTCGCATAAAATGATGTACTCTTTGGGCTGGATTGTATAGTTGCCGAATATCTGCGTTGTGATACCAATTTGTAGTTTTACTTTGGCGAGCGAAATGGCTCTGTCAGTGCGATTATAAAGTTCGAGATATTCCTTTTCGGGCAGTCCACGTGTGGGGGTTGGGTCGGCCATTATCTCGCTGATAATCAACTCGTTTGTGGATTGAGCAATTCCTAAAAAAGGCAAAAGTAAAAGTACAAACAGCAATCTCATTTTATATGGATTTTTGTAATTCCGAAATAAATATGGCACAACTTGTAGCTATTAGCAAACAGTTGTGCCATATTTTTAGAAAAGTATTCAAAAATGTTATGTAGAATTCTTAGAATTTCTCGAATAGATTATTTTTATTCGTAATTCAAATCATTCGGAAAAATTCAAAACACCTATTCAGCCTTTTTCTCTACGGGCTTGGGCGATACCGCCTTCGGCTTCGGAGCTGGTTTTGCTGGTGCTTTAGCTGTTGGGGTTTTCGTCACGGTAGGCTTCGGCATTGGGCTTGGTTTTGCTGGTGCAGGAACTTCTACTTTAGCTTTTTTCTCTTCTTTTTTATCCTCTTTCTTGCCTTTTTTTTCGGCCTTTTCAGCCTCTTTTTTAGCTTTTTTCTCGGCTTTTTTGGCGTCTTTTTCTTTATCTTTTGCTTCTTCTTTTCTGATTTTGGCAATTTTCTTTGCTAATTCTTTTGCAGCTTTGTCAATCGCCTTCTGTATTTTTTTGTGAGTTGTTTCTCCCTTGATTACCTTAGCCAACGATTCTGCAATTTCGGCGGCTTTTTGCTTTGTTTCGGATTTCATTGTATTATTAATTAAAATATTTGAAGTAAATAAAAATTTACAAATACAACGACTAAATTTCTAATTTACAAAATTTTTGTGTTAAGTTTTTAATAAATTTATCGGATG